>DASXPS010000049.1 GCA_036493475.1 Sporichthyaceae bacterium
CCGCCGGTGAGCGAGCGCAGCGAGTTCACCAATAGGCGCCGGCTGTGCGTGGCCGGTCGGCGCGCCGATGGCAGCGAGGTCTGCCGGTGAGCGAGCGCAGCGAGTTCACCAATAGGCGCCGGCTGTGCGTGGCCGGTCGGCGCGCCGATGGCAGCGAGGTCTGCCGGTGAGCGCGCGGCGGATGCTGGTGGCCGGCGTCGGCAACATCTTCTTGAGCGATGACGGTTTCGGTTCCGAGGTCGTGCGCCGCATGCAGGGGGTGCCCGTCCCGGCCGACGTGGACGTGCTCGACATCGGCATCCGGGGCGTGCACCTGGCTTACCAATTGCTCGACGGTTATGACGTCCTGGTCATCGTCGACGCGGCCGCGCGGGGGCAGATACCCGGCGCGGTCACGTTACTGACGGTGGATCAGGCATTGGTGGCCGACGCCCGTCCGGCAGTCGCCGAGGGGGACAGTGCGCTGGTCGACGCGCACGGCCTCGCGCCCGGCGCGATCCTGTCGATGCTCGCCGGGCTGGGCGGCACGGTCGGGCAGGTCTATGTGGTGGCCTGCGAGCCGGAAAGCGTGGCGGAAGGCATCGGCCTGAGTCCGCAGGTCGAGGCGGCGATCGGGCCGGCTATCGCCCTGGTCGAGCAACTGATGTGGTCCGGCGCAATGCCGGACCCAACCGGTCAACACGTGGAGGAGGTGTCCCGATGATCGTGCGGTTTGTCAAGGCGGTGCTCGTGGCGGGAGCGGCTGCAGCCGTGGTCCAGTCGATTCCGGATGTGAAGCGTTACTTGGAGATTCGGTCCATGTGATCGAGTGAGGAGACCGGTATGGAGACGTTGGTGGGGTTCGCCGTGGGCTTTGTGGTGGGCACCCGGGAAGGCAGACAGGGGCTAACCAAGATCGTGGAGTCCTGGGCGTACATCCGGGAGTCCAAGGAGTTTCAGGAGATCGTCGGCAACGCTCTGGGCATGATGGTCCCGATGGTGCGGGAGCTCGGCGCAGCCTCCGGCAGGCATGCCTGACACGTCGCACCACGGGTTGCCGCAACGGCGCGCGGAGACGAGCACGCGTCGGCGGCACGGGTTCACCGTGCGTGGAGTCGTGCAGGGCGTGGGTTTCCGGCCCTTCGTGTATGCACTGGCGCGCGAACTCGCCCTGTCCGGATCGGTGGCCAACACCCCCGACGGGGTGCTGATCGAGGTCGAGGGTTCGCCGGCCGCGGTCGACGCCTTCGGCGTGCGGTTGGGCACCCGGGCACCGCCGCTGGCCCGGCTGGACGAGATCGTTCTCACCGTGCTGCCGTGCCGCGGCGGCACCGATTTCGTCATCACCGAATCGGCCGGCGGCCCTGGTCGCACCTTGGTCTCCCCGGACGTCGCCACCTGCGCCGACTGCCTGGCCGAACTGGCCGACCCGAGGGACCGCCGCCACCGGCATGCGTTCATCAGCTGCACCAACTGCGGGCCGCGATTCACCATCGTCGTGGACCTGCCCTACGACCGGCCCGCCACCACGATGGCCGAGCTGCCGCTGTGCCCGACCTGCCATGCGGAGTACACCGACCCCGCTGATCGACGTTTCCATGCCCAGACGGTTGCCTGTCCCGAGTGCGGTCCGGTGCTGACGCTGCATCAGCCCGGCGAGCCGGACCGGTCCGGCGAGGCGGCGCTGGCCGGCGCGCGCGCGTTGCTGGCCGGCGGGGCGATCGTCGCGGTCAAGGGATTGGGCGGCTACCACCTGGCTTGCGACGCCGCCGACGAGACCGCGGTGGCCGTGCTGCGCAAGCGCAAGGACCGTGGCGACAAGCCGTTCGCGGTCATGGTCGCGGATCTGGCTGCGGTCCGGCGGGTGGCGGCGATCTCCCCGGCCGAGGCGGAGTTGCTGACCGGCGTGGCCCGACCGGTGGTGCTGCTCGCCCGATTGACCGGCGCCACCGGCCTGGCCGAGGCCGTCGCACCGGGCAGTCCGGACGTGGGCGTGGTGCTGCCCTATACCCCCGTGCATCACCTGCTGTTCGGTCTGCCCGGCGACCCGGCGGCACCCGGCGCCCTGGTGATGACCAGTGGAAACGTAGCGGGTGAGCCGATCGTGGTGGACGACGCCGAGGCGCGCGAGCGGTTGGCGTCCTTGGCCGACGCGTGGCTGAGCCACGACCGTCCGATCCACGCGCCCTGTGATGACTCGGTGCTGCGCATCGCGGGCGGCATGGCGCTGCCGGTGCGCCGCTCCCGCGGGTACGCGCCGCTTCCGGTCGCGCTACCCGTGCCGGTCACGCCGGCGCTGGCGGTGGGCGGAGATCTGAAGAACACCTTCTGCTTGGCCGACGGCCGCTATGCGTGGCTGTCCGCGCACGTCGGGGACATGGACGATCTGGCCACCCTGCGGGCTTTCGAGGCAGCCACCACCCAGATGCGGGCGGTGACCGGTGTCGCGCCCGAGCTCGTGATCGTCGACCGCCATCCGCGTTACCGCAGCGCCGCCTGGGCGCGGCGCGGTGGGCTCCCGGTGCGTGCGGTGGGCCATCACCACGCGCACATCGCCTCGGCGATGGCGGAGAACGGCCACGACGGCGCGCAGCGGGTGATCGGCTTCGCCTTCGATGGCACCGGGTACGGCGACGACGGCGCCGCCTGGGGTGGCGAGGTGCTGCTCGCCGACTACGACGGCTACACCCGGGCCGCGCACCTGCGCTACGCCTGGCTGCCCGGTGGTGACGCCGGTGTACGCAACCCGTGTCGGATGGCGCTGTCCCATCTGCACGCCGCGGGTCAGGACTGGGACCGGCGGCTGCCCAGCGTCGCGGCTTGTTCGCGGGAGGAGCGCTCGGTGTTGGGCCGTCAGGTGGAGACCGGCCTGGCCTGCGTGGCGACCTCCAGCATGGGTCGGCTGTTCGACGCGGTGTCATCCCTGGCCGGGGTCTGTCATCGGATCGCCTACGAGGCCGAGGCCGCGATGCGCTTCGAGGGCCTGGCCCGCGCGGGGCTGGACCGGTGTGGACAGCCGTATCGGTTCGACTGTCTCGGTACGCGGACCGCGACCCTGCTCGACCCGGGCCCGGTGCTGGCCGGCGTCGCCGCGGACGTGCTGGCCGGGGTCGAGGCCGCGCTGATCGCGGCCCGCTTCCACCTCGCCGTGGCGGACCTGGTCGAGCGGGTCGCGCTGGACCTGCGCGCGGAAACCGGACTGAACACCGTCGCGCTGTCCGGCGGGGTGTTCCTCAACGCCCTGCTGACCACGTTGTGCCGGGAAAGCCTGACCGCGGCGGGTTTCCGGGTGTTGTGCCACCGCATTGTTCCGCCGAGCGACGCGGGTCTTGCCCTCGGGCAACTCGTGATCGCCGCCCGCAGGACCGATCCAGTCGAGAAGAGTGCGCCATGTGCCTAGCCGTGCCCGGCAAGTTGCTGGAGATCTGGGAGTCCGACGGCACCCGCATGGCCACCGTGGACTTCGGCGGCGTGCACAAGGAGGTCTGCCTGGAGTTCTTGCCCGACATCGCGGTGGGCGACTACACGATCGTGCACGTCGGGTTCGCCCTGCAGCACCTCGACGAGGAGTCCGCGTTGAAGACCATCGCTCTGTTCCAGCAGATGGGGGAGATCGAAGCAGAGTTCGGTGACCCCCGGGCGCAGGCGGCCGAGGCATCGAGTTGGGCGGAAACCCAAGCACGATGGGAGGCGACGTCATGAGATCCGTGCCGGTGGTGGCCCGCACACGTTCGGCGCCACGCGAGTAGGGGACACTCCGTTGGGGGAGCAGCTGCCCCACATCTGCTGAGGCACCGTCACCGGCGCGACGCGGCGAAGGTGTGCGACCCTTCCGCCATGGTCCTCGCCGGGCTGAGCGCCGCCCTGTTGGTCGTCGCGGTCGCCACGCCCGCGGTTGCGGTCCAGCCGCCCGACAACGGACCGATCGTGTTCACCAGCAACCGGGCGGGCGGCAACGACGTCTGGGCCATGGATCCCGACGGCGGCCACCCGCGCCGGCTCACCGACTCCGATGCCGCGGATGAACAGGCCGCGGTGTCCCCGGACGGCAGGCACATCGCCTTCGCCAGCAGCCGAACCGGCTACTCCTTGATCTGGCTGATGGATGCCGACGGTAGCCATCCGCGGCTGCTCACCGGGGGTACCGGAGCGGAGACCGAACCGACCTGGTCCCCGGACGGGCGGCTGATTGCCTACACCGCGCAGGTCGGCGGGAACGTGGATATCTGGGTGATCGGCCTCGACGGCCGACACCGCCGCCGGCTGACCACCGACACCGAATACGCCGTGGACTACCGTCCGACGTTCTCCACGGACGGTCGGCGGGTGGCCTTCACCAGCGTGCGCAACGAGGACGAGGGCGAGAATGCGGACGTCTGGCGGGTGGACCTCGACGGCACCCACCTGACCCGGCTCACCACGAAGCCGGCGTTCGACACCGACCCCGCTTACTCCCCGGACGGTCGACACATCGTGTTCACCAGCACCGGCGACGACGGCAACGCGGACATCTGGCAGATGAACGCCGACGGCGGCGACCTGACCCGATTGACCACCGACCCGGCCTTCGACCACGCACCGGCCTTCTCCCCGGACGGCAGCGCGATCGTGTTCGCCAGTGACCGGCGCGGCAACTCCGATGGCATTTGGGTGATGTCGGCGAACGGCGCCCAGCAGTCCTGCCTGACGCTGGACGGGGCTACCGACACCGATCCCAGTTGGGGGCCGGCCGGCGCGGATCGGCCGCCCGCGCCGTTCGGGCAATTCGGTCCGGCGACGCTGCTCGGTGCGGTGGCGTGTGCGGTCCCCGACACGTCACACGTGGGTGGGTCAGAGGCTCTCGTCCGCGGCCAGGCGTAGTGCCTCGGCCAGGTCGGCCGCGGCCAGCAGCTGCGCCGCCAGCTCGCGCGCCCCGTCGGGGTCCAACGTGCAGTCCTCGTCGACGGTAATCATCCAGGGCTCTCCGGGCAGATGCTCGGTGCGGGTGACGCCGCAGCCGTGCCAGAGGTAGCTACACGGTGCGGGGGAGAAGATCAGGCTGTGCGGCAGGGCTTCCATACGGGCTCCAACGTCGGGCGGTCGTTGCCCTGATTGAACGGCGGTCGGACCTGGCCTCCCATCGCCCGATCGCCCGGATTCGGATCCGCTGAACGGCTGTCACCCACACGGGTGACAAAGGAGCGGAACGATTTCGGCTCTGTCCTCCCCGCTGAATTCCGGTAACGGGGTTGCTCACCATGGAGCCGACAATGTTGAGCAGGCCGCAAACCGGAGCCAACAGGAATGGGCAGGATATTCCTCCTTGAGGATTTGATGCAGATTCAGGGGCTGTCACGCGCCGAAATTCGTGGGCCCTGGATGGGTTCTGACCTGGGCCGTTTACTCATTTCGGCGGTGAGAAGCATCTCGATCCCGGGTGACTTACAGTCAGTGTGGAATGTCATCAAAAGGGCAAATCTTTAGAGCTCCATTTACGTACTGTGATCGCACAGTCACGTAATGAATTGGAATAGCCCGGTCGGTCGCTCAGCGTTTTATGCCGCAAATTTCAGACGGTAACGCCCGTCTTGTTGACCTCGAGGTCATCCAACGACCGGGTCATGGCCGGTTCCCGGGCAGGGTCGGTCGGCGTGCCGAACCCATTCGGGCTAATGGACGGTTCAGGATGGTCGGGATCAATCGGTCATCTCCTGCGCGGGCAGCACTGGCCGGCATACCGTCGACGGATCCCGCCTCGTGGCCTTCGGAGCGTCATGAACTACCACCTGTTCCGGACCATCAATGACTGGTCGGGCAACGGGTTGTTCGACGAGGCGATGAAGGCGATCGCCAAGGACGCGATCTGGGCGGTGTTCGCCGCCTTCGCTGTGCTGTGCGTGTTTCGGCTGCGCGAATGGGATCCACGCCCGGTGCTGTTCTCCCTCGGCGCGCTCGGCCTCACCTACGCCTTCGGCCTCCTCGCCGCCGCGCTGCACCCCGAGCAGCGGCCGTTTCAGACCCACCAGGTGCACCAATTGATCGCCCATGACCCGGGGCAGTCCTTTCCCAGTGACCACGCCACGGCGTCGTTCGGGGTTGCCCTGACCGCGCTGGTGTTTCTCTCCCGTTCCTGGGGCATGCTGCTGTCGTTCGTCGCCGTGGTGATCAGCTTCTCCAGGGTCTACGACGGCGTGCACTACCCGGGCGACATGCTGGGGGGTGCGGTGGTCGCGCTGCTCGGGGTGACCATCGCGGTGGCGGTCGCAGTGGTGTTCGCCCGGCCCGCCAGGCAGGCCGCAGCCCTGCGGCCGCCGGTGGGCGCCGCCCGACGGTGAGGTGACGATGGCCGGAAGCGACTCGAACGGCGCTATCGTCGCCCGAATCGCCTATCACGAAGGCGTGCGGGTGCCGCACGCCACCGGGCCGGGCATCGACGACGGCACGGCGTGCGACCTGCTCTGGGTCGCCCTGGAGAACCCCTCACCGCACGACATGGTCGGGGTGACCGCCGAGTTCGGGCTGCCCGACTTCGCCGTCGCCGAGGCGGTGCGCGCGCACCAGCGGCCCAAGCTGGAGCGGCACGGCGACGTCGCCTCGGTGGTGCTCAAGCCGGTGCACTACGTGGACAGTCACGAGGTCGTCGAGATCACCGAGATCACCTTGTTCCTCGGGCCCGGCTTCGTGGTCACCGTCCGGCACGGGGAGACCGACGTTTTGGGCCGGGTCATCTCCGAACTCGACGATCCGGCGCCCGCTCCGGAAAGCCCGTTCGACGTGCTGGCCAGGGTCGCCCGACTGGTGGTCCAGGGCTATGAGGCGGCGCTGGACGGACTGAACGTCGACGTGGACGAAATCGAGGAGGCGGTCTTCGCCCTGGGCGAGGCCGACCACTCCGAACGTATCTACAAGCTCAAGCGCGAGGTCGCCGAGTTCCGCCGGGCGGTCGCGCCGCTGGTGCGGGTGCTGGAGCGGCTGGCCGACGACATGTGCCCGGATCCCGGGCTGACCGGCCAGTTCCGCAGCGCGCACGACCACCTGTTCCGGGTGGCCGAGCTGCTGGAGGGCATCGACCGGCTGCTCACCGACGTGCTGCAGGCCAACGTGGCCCGGGTGACCGCGATCCAGTCCGCGATCGCGATCCGGCAGAACGAGGACATGCGCAAGATCTCTGCCTGGGCGGCGATCGCACTGGTGCCGACCGCGGTCGCCGGTATCTATGGCATGAACTTCGAGCACATGCCCGAGCTGAGGTGGCGTTTGGGTTACCCGTTGGCCCTCGGGTTCATCGTCATGGTCTGCTCGCTGCTGTACCGCACCTTCCGGCACAACGAGTGGCTCTGACTCAGCCGGGCTTGCGCCAGACCAGGGTGTAGCGGAAATACAACCGGCGGCGGAACGTCACGCCGGGCAACGCGGCGGCAGCGATCGCGGCGATCTCCCGGTAGGAGTGCCGGGGCCGGGCCGGCGGTGCCGGGAACTCCCAATAGCACTTGCGCCGCGGGGTGGTCCGGTCCGCGACCATGCCCGCGGTCAGCCAC
This sequence comes from Sporichthyaceae bacterium, assembly GCA_036493475.1. NCBI lineage: Bacteria > Bacillati > Actinomycetota > Actinomycetes > Sporichthyales > Sporichthyaceae > Sporichthyaceae bacterium. The sequence continues at coordinate 7,497 of DASXPS010000049.1, forward strand.
AGCAGGTCCCGCGGGAAATCGATGCGGGCCGGCCCGATCACCACCAACGCGCCGCCGGGGCGCAGCAGCCCGGCCATCCGAGTGAGTGCGGGGGCGGCATCCATGTGGTGCAACGCACCCACACAGGCCACCAGATCGAAGTGGTCGTCGGGCAACAGGTGGTCCTCGAACAGGCACACCTGGCGGTAGGAGATCGGGTCGCCGGTCACGGACAAGGCAGCGCCCAGGCTCGGTGCATCCGGGTCGATGCCCACCACCTCGGGTACCCGCGCGCGCAACTGGCGGGTCAGTACCCCGGCCCCGCAGCCGACGTCCAACGCGGACCGGGCGCCGGGCGGCAACGCGGCCAGCACCTCCGGGTAGTACTGGATGTTGTGGTTCCACAGCGGCTGCTGCGGATCCACCAGCGCGGTCCGATCGGTCAGGCCGCCGTGCGCCATCGCAACAGCCGAGCAATCAGGCCGGCCCGTGGCAGCGGCGTCGGCTCCTCGTCGTACCCCGGCCAGGACGGCTCGGTGCGCGTCTCCGGCGGCGGCGGTACCTCGAACAGTTCCTCGGGCATGTGCATGCGACGACCCCCCAGGGTGTGCTTCGATCCCGACGGTAGGTCGGTGCGGAACCGCCGGGGTGGACGAACGCGGCCGGGTCACCCAGATGGGCCGGCGTTTCACGACCGTTCGGTGAGAACTGAGCTCGCGTCAGGTGACGGATGTCAGCCGAGCGTGCGGAACACCGTGCCGGTGCGCGGCTTCGGGTAGAAGAACGTGGACTTCGGCGGCATCAGGCCGCGCGCCTGCGCCGTGGCACGGATCTGGTCCACCGATACCGGGCGCAGCAGGATCGCCGCGTCCGCCCGCCCGGAGCGCACCGCGGAGACCGCGTGCGCCACGCCGTGTTGATAGCTGATCTCGTGGTCGGGCAGTGCGTCCACCGCCGTGGCCACCCGCACCGAGTCCAGCGGTTCGACCACGCCGGGACCGCTGTCGGTGCGCGGGCGAAGCAGACGCATGCCCTCGGCGTCCACCAGGGCCAACGCCCGCTCGGCCACCAGCCGACGCACCACGGCGGCATCGGGATGCGGCTCCCGAGGGCCGATCTCGAACGCGGCGCTCAACTCGGTCGCTGGGTCGTGGCCGGTGGGTAACCCGGCCAGCAGGCGGTGGATGGGCTGCACGGTTAGTTGGTCGGCGACCAGTTCCACCACCAGACACAGCGTGGCGTCCGCGCCGGTCGGCGCGCCGGCTTCGTCGGCGTGGATCAGGCAGGTGGAATAACGGTGGTGGCCGTCGGCGATCACCAACGGCGTGGCGCCGATCGCTTCGCAGATCGCCTTGACCCCCGCCGGGTCGTCCATCCGCCACAGCTCGTGGGTGACGCCGTCCTCGTCGTCCCAGCGGTCCACCGCCTCGGCGGCGTCCAGGTCCAGCAGGGCGGTCAGGCCCTCGGTCAGCGACAGCGCCCAGATCGCCGACAGGTTCGCTTTCGTGGCGCGCAGCAGGGAGAGCCGATCGCTGTGTGCCTTCGGGGTGGTGTGCTCGTGCGGCAGCACGTCGGCGCGGGCCTGCGGGCCGATGCCCAGCGCGCCCAGCACGCCCAGCGTGCACCGCACGGTGCCGTCCTCGTCGGTGGCGGTCATTCGGTACGGGTACAGCGCGGGCGGGTCATCGGCCAGCACGCCCTGCACCCGCCAGTGCTCGAAGGTCGCCGAGGCGGCGGCGTACGGGTCCGGGCCGTCCTCGGCCACCGGCATGTCCACCCGGACCACGTTGTGCTCGTGCTGTGCGCACAGCGCGGCACGCTGCTCGGCGTCGATCACGTCGTAGGGCGGCGCGGTGACCTCGACCAACGGATCGGTGGTGTAGCGGATTCCGGGGAACGGTGAGAAGACGGGCATGGGCCCGATCCTTGCACCCGCAGGTTGCCGTCAGGCGAAGTGGAAGACCTCAGTGCCGGCAGGTGCGCCGTAACGGTCGATGACCTTGTTCAGCTCGTCCTGCAGGTACATCACGCCGACGCCGAAGCAAACCCACCACAGCACGCCGGTGACCGGGTCGCAGGTGGCCGGGATACCGGCGGCGCGCTGTGCCGCCTCGATGCGCCGGCCGGTGTGGTGGATGGCCACGAACTGCGGCACCGCCAGCGGGGCGCCCAACGACACCGCCGCGGCGCAGACCGCCGGGCGAACGGCGATCCGCTCGTCGAAGCGGCGCAGCTCGCGGTTCACCTGCCAGACCCAGTAGATCCAGTACAGGCCGAGGGTCGCCAGGCCCAGGGCGCCGACCAGCCACGGGTCACGATGCCGCGGCAGCACACCGACCGTGAGCACCTCACGGGCCAGCAGCACGTCGGTGTCCTGCGTCATCCCATCCCCCGGTCAGCACGGGTGCACACCCGTGACAGCACGGTAGGACGCGGCACCCACCCTCCGCCGGTCATTCACCCAAATCGACTAGTCCAGCGCGAACGTGCGTGCCTGCGCCCCCACCGCCAGGTCCAGATCGTGCGTGCCGAGCACCGCGGTGCCACCCCGATCGGCGTAACCGCGCAGGATGTCGGCGAGCAGCGGACGGAAGCGGTCGTCCAGGCCGTACTCGGGGTCGTCGATGAGCAGTAGTTGCGACGGCCGGCAGAACGCGGCGGCCAACGCCAGTCGCCGGCGCAGTCCTTGGGACAGGGTGTGCGGCTGGTCGTCGCACTTGGCGTCCAGCTCGAAGGCCTCCATCACCCGCGGTGGGATCGGCCAGGTGTCGTCCTCCACCTGGGAGCCCGCCATCCGAGCCAGCTCGAGCACCTGCAGCACGCCGGCACCGGGCTCCCATTTCGGTTCCCCGCAGACCAGCACCACCTCGCCGGACTCGATGGCTTCGGCCGGTGGGTAACCCAGCACACGGACGCTGCCGGCGCTGGGCGCCAGCTCGCCGCCGAGTACCCGCAGCAGCGTGGTCTTGCCGGACCCGATGCCGCCGAGCACGGCCAGGATCTCGCCGGGCGCGACGCTCAGATTGACCTCGGAGAACACGGGGTAGCCGCCCAGCCGCACCCCGAGCCCAGTCACCTCGACAGCGTTGCTGTGCCCATTGATTCCCTCGCTGCGCTCGCTCATATGACTTCCTCCCGGCGCAGTGTCGCGATGCCGTCGGCGTCGTAGCCGAGCGCGGCGAGGATGTCGTCGGTGTGCGCGCCGATGTCCGGCACCGGATCCATCCTCGGGGTGACACCGGGCATGGTGATCGGCGGGAGCAGTGCGTTCAGTTCCCCGACGGGGGATTCCACGGTGCGCCAGCGATCCCGCAGCGCCAGCTGCGGATGCTCGAGCAGACCCTCCACCTCGTTTCGCCGGCCGTTGGCGATGCGCGCCGCGGTGAGCCGACGGGAGACCTCCTCGCCGGGCATCGTGCCGAGCGCCTCGTCGATGACTGCGTGCAGGGCCGCGCGGTTGGCCACCCGGTCGGTGTTGGTGGCGAAGCGCGGGTCGGTGCCCAATTCTGGGCGGCCGAGCACCTGTTCGGCGAGTGCCCGCCATTCCCGGTCGTGCTGAATGGCCAGCACGATCTCGCCGTCGGCCACCGGGATCGGCCCGTAGGGTGCGATGCCCGGATGCTCCGCACCGCGCCGGGCCGGTGGGGTACCGCTGTAGGCCGTCCAGTACATCGGGAAGCCCATCCACTCGGTCAACGCATCGAACAGCGAGATGTCCACCACCCTCCCCGTACCGGTGCGCCCCCGCTCGACCAACGCGGCCAGGATCCCGGAGAACGCGTACATGCCCGCCGCGATGTCGGCCACCGGGATGCCCGCCTTGGACGGCTGTTCCGGGGTACCGGTGATGGACAGCACCCCGGTCTCGGCCTGGATCAACAGGTCGTAGGCCTTGTGGTCCCGATAAGGGCCGGACGTGCCGTACCCGGAGATCGAGCAGTACACCAACGTTGGGTGACGTGTCGTCAGTTCCATACTGCCCAGCCCCAGCCGGTCCGCCGCGCCGGGGGCGAAGTTCTGGACGAACACGTCGGCCCCGGCGATCAACCGGGCCACGATGTCGCGGCCGCGTTCGTCCTTGAGGTCGACGGTGAGGCTCTCTTTGGATCGGTTCAGCCACACGAAATGGCTGGACATGCCCTTGACCGTGCGGTCGTAGACGCGCGCGAAGTCCCCCACCCCCGGTCGTTCGATCTTGATCACCCGGGCGCCCAAATCGGCCAGGTGTCGGGTGGCCAGCGGGGCGGCCACCGCCTGCTCACAGGCGACGACGGTGATTCCCGACAGCGGCAACGTGCTCACCGACCGAGCCTAGTGACCACCATCCGAGGCGTCCGCTCGACCGTGAGCTATAGCTCACTGTTCGGCGGACGCGTCGGGGATGTCGACAGGTGACGGGAGCGGTTGTCCACAGATCGCGGAACTGTGTGTTGGCGTGGCGCTGAATTTGTCGAGGATCCCGAGCATGGGGTTATCGGGGGAGAGCGCACAGCGGCGCCAGACTCGTCGTGTGCGGGCGGCGATGGCAGCTCAATCGAGCGGCGGTGTAATGAGCCGGCGAGCGCTGCCGGCGTTGGGCATCGACCGGTGGGAGATAGCCGCCGAGCTGCGCGCCCGGCGGTGGCTGCGGTTGGGACACCAGACCGTACGGGTGGCGCCGGGGGATGAGCAGTTGGCGAACTTCTACCGGGCAATCGCCGAGGTCGGCGCGCCGGCTGTGCTGGACGGCGTCTCGGCGCTGCTCGCCGGGGGGTTGCAGAACTGGGCGGAAGGAGTGGTGCACGTCGCGGTGCCGAAGTCCGCGACGCCGCAACAGTGCAGCGGTGTCATCGTCCACGAGACACGTCGCTATGAGGCGTCGTCGGTGATCGCCGGGGAGGTGCCGCGGATGAGGCCGGGCACGGCCGCCGTCCATGGGGCACTGTGGGCCGTGACGGATCGTCAGGCCGCGACGGTGGTGTTGATGGCGGCTCAGCAGCGGCTGGTCACCCCCACCGAGTTCGCGGACGAGGTCGAGAAGGTCAAGTGGTCTCGCCGTCGTCGCCTGCTCCGCGATCTCGCCCTGGCCATCGGCGGGGGCATCGAGACCCTCGGCGAGCGTGAGTTCGCGGGGCTGTGCGTCAAAAGAGGACTGCCCGTCCCCGATCGACAAGTGCGCCGCCGCACCGACTCCGGCACCTGGGTGTACGACAACACATGGGACGCCTACAAGGTCACCGCCGAAATCGACGGTTCCCAGCATCGCGATCCGGCCGCCTGGATACCCGACGCACTGAAGCAGAACGCCGCGTCGCTCGGGGGACACGTCGTCCTGCGCATCCCGAATCTGGCACTGCGCATCGACCCCGAGCCCTTCCTCGACCAGCTGGAGGCGGCGTTGCGGGCGGGCGGTTGGCCCGGCGGTCGCCGTGCCGCGTAGCGCTGCCCACGGCGTCCGCTCAACAGTGAGCTATACCTCACTCTTCGGCGGACGCCCCGGGGTCATATTCCGCGGCCACCATCGACCGGCAACACGACCCCGGTGAGGAAGGCGGCCTCGTCGCAGGCGAAATAGACGACGGCCTCGGCTATGTCCTCCTCGGTGGCCACCGGGGCCATCCGCGCGACACAGTTCACCCGGATCTGGTCGCTCGCCAGCTCCAGAGCGAGGGCCTTGGCCAGGTGGTGGGCGGCGGCCTCGGCGGCGGCGTAGGCGGTGAAGCCGGAGCTCGCGCGCTCGCCCAGGATCGAGGCGACGATCACGATCGAGCCGCCACCGCGCTTACGCAACGCGGGGGCTGCCGCGCGCGCACCGAGCCACGGGCCGAGCACGTTGACCGCGAAAGCCTGCTGGAACTCCTCCTCCGGTAACTCCTCGAACGGCGTCGGGACGTGCGCGACGCCGGCGTTGGCCACCAGCACGTCCAGCCCGCCGTAGGTGCAGACGGCGAGGTCGACCGCGGCCCGGTTATCCGCGGCGCTGGTCACGTCGGCCGTGATGGCGATTGCCCGGCCGCCCGCAACCGCGATTTCCGTGGCGACGGACTCGGCCTTCGCGCCGTCGGAGTCTGCCACCACCACCGAGGCGCCGAGCGCAGCGAAGCGCAGCGACGTGGCCCGCCCCGGGCCGGACCCACCACCGGTGACCATGGCGACCTTGCCCGTCAGCGAGACCACGGTTTGCTCCACTTCTCAGCTCAGGTCGGGCAATTCAGGTGCTCGCGCAAACCGCGCTCCCCGGCCCGCATCATCATCCGGTGATTGATCTCGAACAACGGTCGGGCGAAGGCCAGGCGACGCAGCAGCGGCCGTGCCGCCTCGACCTCCTCGGAGAAGGCGAGCAGGGTGCCGCTGTCCGGTGCCGGGGTGAGCACCCAACGGGAGAACCCGACCAGGTCGCCGCTGAGTCGAGCCTCCAACACACCCGCGTCGGCGTCGGCGCGGGAGCGGTGCGCGGTGAAGCGGAGCGAGAACGGCAACCGGGACTGCACCACCACTCGACAGGTGTCGTCATCGATCCGTTCGGCGACCTTCACCTGTCGCCACCACTGCGGGTAGAGGTCGAGTCGTTCCAGGGTCGAGTACAGGACATCGAGTGGGGCCGGCACCGCCCAGGTGCAGGCGAACTTGTACACGTGATTCACGCGCCCAGTTTCTCCAACTATGTGCGTAACTGATGGTGCGTGACCGACCTCATTTGGCTCAAGGGGCAGGCGGGATAAGAGTGATCTTGTCGAGTATCGGGGATGGAACCGTCACAGATCCCGCTGCGTCTCACTGACAGTTTCCACTCGACAGCATTGCGTGTTGGCGAATGGAACGCAGCCGGACACAACGGTCAGGGGGACCCGTCGTGCACTGGAACAACCATCTGCAACACCTGCAGCAGTCCTGCGCTACCGCGGGCGGAACGGACACGTCCACCTGGGTGGATGCGACGCTCGATGTGGTAGCGGATCTGCTCGTGTTGCAGCAACGCGTGGGCCGGGACCCCGTGGCTCGGCGGGCCGTCGAGGTGGCCGCGCTGCACGTGGGACTGGCCCGCGAGTACGCGGGTCCGGTGGGGCCGTCTGTGGTGCCCGATGACCTTGCCCTCGAGGTGGCCGAGCGGTCCACCCACGCGCTGCTGGGCGTGCTGCTCAGCCTGGTGCGCGCGGAGAACAGCACCGCGTCCTACGCCCGTCGCCTGCATCTGCGCGCCGCCTCGCGGGCGATGCGCGGTGAGCCCCTGCTGCCCGCCCAGCGCGGCCGCGGCGGTGCCCGCACACCGTAAGGCCACCGGTGAACCCGGACCTATGCTGACGGCGTAGGCCCGGGTTTCGTGTGAGTGGAGGACGACGTGCGTCGGGTCGTCCTCGCGGTGGCCGCGATGCTGTTGGCCGGCTGCACCGGCTCGCACGGCAAGGCTGCGCCCACGTCCGGCGACACCTTGTTCGTGGCCGGCAGCGGTGCGGTGACGCTGATCCCGCCGGACAAGCGGGGCACACCTGTCGCGCTGTCCGGTGAGCTGGTCGACGGCGGCAGTTACGACGTGGCCGCCCACCGCGGCACGGTCTTCCTGCTCAATGTCTGGGGTTCCTGGTGCGCGCCCTGCCGACGCGAGGCACCGGATCTGGCCCGAGCCTGGGCGAGTGAACAATCCAACGGCGACGTGCAGTTTCTCGGTCTGAACACCCGCGAGGACGCCACCGCGGCCGCGGTCGCCTTCGAGCGCCGTTTCGGCATCACCTATCCGAGCCTGCGCGACCCCGACGGCCGCCTGCAGCTGACCTTCCGCACCACGCTGCCACCCAAGGCGATCCCGTCCACCTTGGTACTGGACCGGCAGGGTCGGGTGGCCGCGCGCATCGTCGGGGTGGGTTCAGAACTCACCTTCACCGAGTTGATCGACCAGGTCCGCGCCGAGCGCTGACCAAGCACTGGCAAAGCTTCTGGGACCGACTAATCGGACTCGGGCAGATGTGGGCGGCGGGGGCCTCTTGTACTCCGTGAGAAATCGCAACGGAGGTGTCCCGGATCGCACCCTTCGAAAGATGTGGAATGCACCCGGTCTGTCCGCGACCCTCACGAGGTAATCGCGGCGCGTGACGGGTGCACAGCCGAAAGTAGTTCCCGGGATTGTCGGAACCGCGTCCAGCGAACCCGCAGTCTGATGCCACGAAAGCCGGGACGCCGCAAGGCCAGGCTCGGACCGCACAGCCGGGGGGCTGTCGATCCGCAGCCGGCGTCCTGCCCACACATCATCTAGGGGGATCACTTCATGTCCGGTCGTCACGCCCACACCCGTCGTCGTCTCGCTCTCGTCACTGCCGCCACCGTCATCGCCATGCCGCTGGGCGTCGCGATGGCCGGCTCCGCTCACGCCGACACTCTCGGCGGCCTCGGCGGCCTGCTCGGTGGCGGCACCTCCAGCCTGCCGGTCGTCGGCGGCGCGCTCGGCAACTCCGGTCTGCCCGTCGTCGGCGACCTGCTCGGTGGGGTCACCGGTGGCAGCTCCGCCGCCGACCCGACCGCCGCGCTGGCGCCGGTCACCTCGGCCGTCGACTCCGCCACCGCGGGCACCCCGGCCGCCGGTGTGCTGGACACCGTCACCGGTCTCGCCGGTGGTGGCACCAGCGCCAAGGCCATCTCCTCTGCCGCGACCCCGGACGCGATCTCCGGTCTGCTGTCCAACCCGACCGGCGGCCTGGGCTCCGTCACCGGCGGTAACCTGCCCGTCGTCGGCAACCTGGGCGGCGGCGCGCTCGCCCCGGTCACCGGCCTGCTTGCCCCGGTCACCGGCCTGGTCGACTCTCTCGGCCTGGGCGACCTCGTCGGCGGTCTGCTCGGCACCGTCACCGGCCTGGTGGACGGCGTGACCGGCGGCCTGCTCGGTAACGGCATCGACACCGACGAGCCGAGCTCGCACGGGTCGCACGACAGCCGCGGTGGGGACGACTTCGAGGAGACCGCGCTGCCGCACACCGGCGCCAACACCGACGCCACCGCGCTGATGCTGTGCGCGGGCCTGGCTGTGGCCGGCACCGGCGTCACCCTGGTCAGCCGTCGCCGTCGCGGCGCGCTGTCCATCTGAATCACGATCTGAACAAAGCGACACCGCCTGTCCCCACGGGCCTGGGGACGGGCGGCGTTGTGTCCGCGGCCGTGGTGGGCGCGGTCGTGTGACTCACCAGAACCGGGTCGATCGGGTTCCTCCCGATCGGCCCGGTTTGTGTTTCCGTAGGGGCTTCACCCGTGTGGAGCAAGTCGGGCCGATCGCCGGAACCAAAACCCCGGGGGTGGGCAGTCTGAGCATCGGGACGCGCGAAAAGGTCTTGGGCTCAGGTGCCGAGACCGCCGAGACCGTGTGGGCGTCTCACGACTGCTTGGGGGGATCACCGATATGTCTGTCCGTCACATCACGAACAAGAAGCGGGTCATCGCCGGTACGGCGATTGCGGTTCCGCTGGGCATCATCGCCGCCGGTGCCGCCTCGGCCTCCGACGCGCCGGCTCCGCTGGGCGGCCTGACCGCCGTCACCAACGCGGTGAACTCCACCGCGACCAACACCAATGTGCTGCACGGCATCACCGACCTGGCCGCGGCCAAGCACGCCGCACCGGCCCCGGCGATGGCCGAGGCCCCCGCCGCTCCGGCTCCGGCCGCGGCGGCTGACCCGGTCAGCGCCGTCTCGGCCGCGGTGGTCAACGCGACCGCGGGCACCCCGCTCGCCGCGCTGCTGCCCCAGTCGGGCACGGTCGGCAAGCACCGCTCCGACAGCCAGGCACCGGCCGCGGCCATGGAGCCGGTGAAGAAGGCCAAGCACCGCAAGGCCAAGCACTCGAAGGACCCGCAACCGCTGGACGCGGTGACCGACAACCTCGGCCGGGTCGCCGACCTCAGCCTGGTCAACTCGACCGTCAACGGGCTCACCGAACAGCTGGGTCTGGGCGACACCGTCGGCGACGCGCTGAAGCCGATCACCGGCAACCACGGCCTGCTGCCGGGTCTGCTCGGCATCAAGGAGAAGACCGCGGTCAAGGCGCAGCACGAAGCCCGGCACCGGGCGCCTGCTTCCTCGCTGGTGGACGACTCCGCGCTGCCGCACACCGGTGGCGACGCCGGCGAGATCGCGATGCTGCTCGGCGCCGGCCTGGCGCTGACCGGCGCGGGGGCCCGGATGGTCGGCCGGCACCGTCGCAACGGCTGAACGGCACCTCGCACCACCTGCGCTCGATCGGAAGCCCGCCCCGAAATACCGGGGCGGGCTTCCGCGTGTGACGGGTGGGTCGTGAATGACACCGGTGTGGTTCGGGCATACGATGGGGGTCTCGACACCACGCACGAAGGGTCGCCGCATGGAAGCCACCACGCTCGCCGCCGTCGCCGGTCAGTTCCAGTCCCCGCCCGCGACCGGTGAACCTGTCCGGGTGGAGCTCGTGGACGGTGCGCTGAGCGAGCGGGATCGCGCGGTTTTGGACTTCGAACGGCAGTGGTGGCGCTACGCGGGTGCCAAGGAGAACGCGATCTCCGAGCTGTTCGGCATGTCGGCGAATCGCTACTACCAGATCCTCAACGCGTTGATCGATCTGCCCGAGGCCCTCGCGCACGACCCGATGCTGGTCAAACGGCTGCGCCGGCTGCGCGGTGCTCGCCAGCGGGCGCGGTCCTCCGCGCGCCGGGCCGGCGCCGAGATCTGAGGGGGGCTCGGGGGATGAACCGTTTTCTGCGTCGTCGTCGGCTGCCCGGAGTGCATCGCTCCGGGCTGACCGAGCTGGGTTCCTCGGCGGTGTCCGCGGTGGCGGTGATCGCGTTGGTGGCCGTGCTGCTGCTGATGTTCGGGCAGCGTGCCGACCACCTCGACGCGGTGGACCGGGTGGCCGCCACCGACGCGCCGTCCGCGCCCGCCCAGCAGCCGCTGCCGGTCGCACCGGCGCCGGGCACCGGGAATGCGGCCGACGCCCTGCCCGGCCCGATCGCCGGGACCGGCGCCCACGACAAGGTGGCGCCGGACAAGGCGCCGGGCATGCCGGCGGACCAGTCCGTCGCCGACCCGACGGCGCCCGGTGTGGTGCCCGACGCGGCCGCCCCGCCGGTGGCCGTGCCGTACGACGGCCCGAAGGTGCCGATCGTGCTGTTCAACCAGACCAGCGACCCGGCCAGGCTTACCTCTTTGCAGAGTGCCCTGGTGGCCGCCGGGTGGCCGGTGGCCGCGACCGGGGCCTGGAAGGGTGCCGTGCCGGCGACCACCGTGTACTACCCGGCGGGCATGGAGGCCCAGGCCAGGGCGTTGATGGCGGCCTTCCCCAGCATCGGGCGGATCCGGCCGGTGTTCGGCGGGATCCCGCAGACCAAAAAGCTGACGGTGATCATCTGCGAGGACCGCACGACGACCGCGGCCGCCCCGGACTGACAGCGTTTGCTTTATTCGGGGCCGGCGAGATCGGGTGGGCGGCGCTGGCCGCCGATCCGATCCGGGCGGTGATCGCCCTGGACTATGACGGCACGCTCGCCCCGATCGTCTTCGACCCGGCGCGTGCCGTGCCGGAGCCGGGCGCACGGGACGTGCTGCGCCGGCTGACCGAGGTGTTCGGCACCGTCGCGGTGATCAGTGGACGGCCAACGGCGAGCCTGATCGCACTGCTGGAGCTGGACGCGGCCGATGCCCCGCAGCTCACGGTGCTCGGCATGTACGGGCGCCAACCCTGGCGGCGTGACGACCCGGTGCCGCCGCTCCCTCGCGGCGACCCCGCGGCAGGGCCACGCGGCGAACTGATCGCCCTGCTGGCGGCCGGCGCGGACCGGCTGCGCCTGGAGGACAAGGGCGAGTCGTGGGCGGTGCACGCGCGCGGCCTGCCCGATCCCGATGCGGCGCTGGCCCGGATCCGCCCGCGGCTGATCGAGTTGGCCGGCCGGCACGGCCTGCAGTTGCAATCGGGCCGGGCCGTGGTGGAACTGCTCGCGCCCGGTCCGGACAAGGGCGCCGCGCTGCGCCTGATGGCGGACCAGGTCGGTGCCCGGGCCATCTTGTGGGCCGGTGACGACCTCGCCGACTTAGCCGGCTTCGACGTGCTGGACGACCTGCGCGCGCGTGGGGTGCCCGGGCTGGGTGTCGCCGTGGCCAACGGGGAGACTGCCGCGCCGGCCCGGCGGGCCGACGCCACGGTGTCCGACCCGGCCGCGTTGCTCAACCTGCTCAGCGCGTTGGCCGACGCCGCAAGCGGGCCTTGATCAGCATGTTGCCATGTCGACGCTGTGGTGCCCGAGATGGACGCTGCCCACCGGGCTTGATCAGCATGTTGCCATTCCGAGGGGTGCCGCGCGAACCGCGGTGAACTGTCAGGAGGTACAACGGATTGTGCGTTCGGTCCCGCATACCTGCTCGCTGTGCGAGGCGACGTGTGGGCTGCTGATCAATGTCGACTCCGACGGCACGCTCGGTGAGATCCGCGGAGACCCGGACGACGTGTTCTCCGCGGGCTATATCTGCCCGAAGGGTGTGGCGGTCAAGGGTTTGCACACCGACCCGGACCGGCTGCGCACGCCGATGGTCCGCGTCGGCGGGACGTTGCACGAGGCGTCCTGGGGCGAGGCCTGGGCGGTCTTGGCCTACCGGCTCCCCGCCCTGATCGAAACCCATGGCCCGGACGCCGTCGGGATTTTCACCGGCAGCGGGGCCGCGCACAACCTGGACGCCCGGCTCTACGCGCCCGCGCTGGCCGCCTCGATCGGCACCCGCAGCGTGTTCTCCGCGTCCTCACTGTGGCTGCGACCCAAGCAGGTCGCCGCCGGCTTGCTGTACGGCAGCACCGCGGCGATGACCGTGCCGGACGTGGACCGCACCGAGTACCTGATCCTGATCGGCGCCAACCCCGTTACCTCCAACGGTGGTCTGCTCACCGCCGCCGACCTGCGCTCGCGGTTGCGTGCCTTGCGGCGCCGGGGCGGGCGCCTGGTGGTGGTCGACCCCCGGCAGTCCAGCACCGCCGAGGGCGCTGATGAGCACCTGCGCATCCGGCCCGGCACCGACGCGGCGCTGCTGCTCGGCATGATCCACGTCCTGGTCGACGAGGGCCTGATCGACCCGGGCGGGTTGGCCGACCGCATTGACGGGGTGGCCGATGTGGCCGCACTGGCCACCGACTTCACGCCGGCTCGGGTGGCGCGGCGCACCGGCCTGGACGCCGGCGCCATCCGCCGGCTGACCCGTGATCTGGCTACTGCTCGGGCCGCGGCGGTGCACGCCGGGGCGGGCGCGTTGACCACCGGGCGGGCCACCGTGGTCAGCTGGCTGGTCGAGGTACTCAATGTGCTCACCGGCAACCTGGACCGGCCCGGCGGTGCGATGTTCCCGTGCCCGGCGCATTGGACCGCGCCGCCGGTCGGTGCCCGCTCGCCGTTCTCCTTGACCGACCAATGGCGCACCCGGGTTCGCGGACTGCCGATCATCGATGTCGAACAACCGGCCGCCGCATTGGCCGAGGAGATGGACACCGAGGGCGCCGGGCGCATCCGCGCGCTGATCACCATCGGCGGCAACCCGGCCCGCTCGCTGCCGGACTCCGCTCGGTTGCGTACCGCGCTGGACGAACTGGAGCTAATGGTCAGCGTCGACACCTACCTCAACGAGACCACCGCGTTGGCCGACATCGTGTTGCCGGTGCCCTCGATCCTGGAACGGGCGCACTACGACCTGGACCGGTACGCGCAGGCCTGCCGCAACATCGCCAACTACTCCCCGCCGGTGCTGCCGTTGCCGCTGGGCATGCACCACGAGTGGGAGACGCTGGCCCGCTTGGGCGTAGTCGCCGCCGGTGGGTCCGCGGGTACCGACCTCACTGCGTTCGACGACGAGGCCGCCGCCCGGCTGGCCAAGCAGGTTGGCATCGAGCTACCCGAAGAGCCGGACGGACTGCGCGGACCGCAACGTCTGCTGGACCTGCTGCTGCGCACGGGTCCCTACGGACTCACGCTGGAGGACCTGGAGTTCAACCCCCACGGATTGGACCTCGGTGAGCTGGAACCGCGCCTGAACGAGGTGTTGTGCACCGCGAACCGGCGGTTGAACCTCGCTCCGCCGGCGCTGGTCGCCGAGGCCGCCAAGGTGCGCGGCGGCTTGGACGCCGAGGGCGGCGAGGGATTGCTGCTGGTGGGTCGTCGGCACCTGCGCTCGCAGAACTCCTGGCTGCACAACCTGCCCGCGATGGTGTCCGGGGCCCGGCGGTGCACCGTGCAGGTGCACCCGGAGGACGCGGCGCGATTGCGGTTGCGGGATGGCGGTATGGCCCGGGTCAGTTCGCGCATCGGCGAGGTGGTGGCGGCGGTGCAGGTCACCGAGGAGGTACTGCCCGGCGTGGTCTCGTTGCCGCACGGATGGGGGCACGACGAACCGCAGGCCCGACTCCGGGTGGCTGCGTCCCGTCCCGGGGTGAACGTCAACCGGCTCACCGACGCGAGCCAGACCGACCCGCTCACCGGCAACGCAGTGTTCAACGGGGTGGCCGTGTGGCTGGCCCCGCACTCCGGGGACGCGCCGGCCACCGAGGGTCCGATACCGGACCGGCGTGTCGGGGTGGACCGCCGCCGCGCACCGCGTGGTCCGGGCGGAATCGGGCCGGAATCCTTCGGCCCCGCTTAGAACTGACCCTGTGTTAGTTCACCCCAGCGGACGACGTCAGAAGTCCAACGCAGCAATCTGGTCGGCGAACCAACGCGCCGGTGGGTACTCCCCGGCGAGGGCGGCCAACTGTGTGCGGCGACGCGCCCGCTCGGCCGGTTCCAGCCGCAGCGCCTGGTCGATGGCCCGTGCGGTGCCGGACACGTCGTAGGGGTTGACGCTGACCGCATACGGGCCCAACGCGTCGCACGCGCCGGCTTCCCGGGAGAGCACCAGCGCCACGTCGCGCTCAGAGATCACCGAGGCCTCCTTGGCCACCAGGTTCATCCCGTCCCGCACCGGGTTGACCACCAGCACGTCGGCCAGTGCGTAGGCGGCCAACGAACGCGGGAAATCGTCATCCACGGACAGCAGCAAGGGCTCCCAGTGATCGGTGCCGAACTCATCCTCGATCTCGCGGGCGATGCGCATCACGGCCGCGGTGTACTCGCGGTACTCGGGCAGGTCGTGCCGGCTGGGGTAGGCGATCACCAGATGCACCACCCGGCCCTGCCACTCCGGGTGGCTGCGCAGCAGTTCCCGGTAAGCGTGCAGGCCGCGGGTGATGTTCTTGGACAGCTCGGTTCGGTCCACCCTCACGATCAGCGCCCGGTCACCGATCTGCGCGGCCAGCGCGGCACGATGGCGGGCCACGTCCGGGCCCGCGGCGCGCTCCCGCAACGCCGGCGCGTCGGTGCCCAGGGGATACACCCCGACTCGGGTGGTACGGCCGCACTGACGCACCGTCATGTTGTCGTGGTCCACTTCCGCGCCCAGCACCAACGAACAACAGTCCAGGAAAGCCCGGGCCCAACGCGGCGTCAGGAACCCGGCGTGATCGGCGCCCAGGATGCCGAGCAGCACCTCGCTGCCGACCTCGTCGGGCAGCATCCGGTAGTAGTCCGGTGGCGCCCAAGGGGTGTGCGAGAAGTGCGCGATGCGCAGATCCGGACGCAGCTTGCGCAGCATCGCCGGCACCAGCGTGAGGTGATAGTCCTGCACCAGCACGCGGGAGTGCCCGGCAGCGTCGTTGGCCAACGCCTCGGCGAAGGTCGCGTTGTAGGTGAGGTAGTCCTGCCAATCGCGGGCGAAGGAGTGGTCGAACTCCGGGCGGGACGCGACGTCGAACAGCAGGTGGTGCACGAACCACAGCACCGAGTTCGCGATGCCGTTGTAGGCACGGTGAAACACCGCGGCGTCCATCGGCAGCATGCGGACCCGGCCCGCCACGTCATGGCCGGCCAGATCCAGCCGTCCACCCGGTGCCGCCGATGCCGCGCTGCGGTCTGCATCGGAGATCGCCGCGCAGACCCAGGTGATGTGCTCGGCCACGCCGACCGTGCCCAGGCCGGCCACCAGCCCGCCGGCCCCACGTTTGCACTGCAGGCCGCCGTCCGGACCCACCGAGAAGCTCACCGGCCCACGGTTGGAGGCGACGAGCACGTCCGGCATGGACTGAACGCTATCCCTGCGACCTAGGAGGCGATGGCCAGGCCACGGGCGTGCACCGCGTCGATCACGGCCTGCAGCTTGGCCGGGCTGAAGTGGGTGGCGTGCATGAGGATCACCCCGCCCGCATAGACCGGCGGGGTGAACGAGTTGCCGTATTGCACCGCGTCACCCATCTGGCTGGGGGTGTAGCCGGCCCAGTCGCGGCTGTCCACCGACCACCGGCAGGTGGCGTAACCCGCGGCCGCGATGCGGTCCACGACGCGGGTGGCCTCCGCGCCCGCGCCGTAGGGCGGGCGCAGCATCTTCGGTGCACCCGTGGTCGGGTGCGGGCCGCCGGAGATCTGCTCGGCGATCTGCGCGTCGCTCATGGTGTTCATCGGCAGGTGGTCGCGGGTGTGGTCCTCCACGATGCCGCCGCCGTCCTCGATCACCGCGCGGATCGTCGGGGTGAGGTGGTTGAGGAAGAACCGGCCCTTGGCGTGGTTGCGCGCCAACGTGGCCATCATCTGCTTGGCCACATCCGCCGAGGGCACCACGTCGTCGAAGGTCAGCCAGACACCGGGGCCGGAGTTGCCGCAGGTCTCGATGTGTTGCGCGTCGGACACTGACACCGGCCCGGACACCGCGCCCTCGGTGCGGAAGGCCACCGGCGTGGAATGCAGCGTGACGTCGCTGCCGCGCGCGGTATGCCAATCGGCCCGAGCCGTCATGGTCAGGTGCACCGCGGTGGTCGGGGCGAGCAGGTAACAGGCACGCGAGGTGGTGTCCAGGTGGGGGTTGTGCCAGGACTCCCCGCAGTCGGTGATCCGACCCGCGGTCGCGCTCGCCGTCATGGCGTCGGCCGGCAGGTTGGGCGGGGGATTGTGCACGGTCAGCACGATGGGCACCCGGGCACCCGGCGCGTCGTAGACCGGTGCGGTGAGCACCATGCGGGCGCTGCGCCCGGTGCCCGCCGGCGCCATGTAGGACGCCGTGGTGGGCGCCGGTGTAGCCACGGACGGTGTCTGCGAGGGCGCTGCGACGGCGTGGTCCGGAGTCCCGCCGCAGGCGGCGAGCAAAAGGGCGGCCGGCGCGAGGGCCAGGTTCCGGCGGGCGCTCACCGGTTCATCCTGGCACGCCGGGTGAAGAACTCACGCGCAAGTGATGACAACGCTGTGTGATGGATCGATTTCGGTCTGGCGTCGGACCGATCTGGGCAAAACCGCCCTGTTCGCCCCGTTTTCGTGTTTAGCCTGAGCGGGCCAGGGGCGGGGGATATGCGGTAGTCCCTCGCACGCACCCGTCCGCCGCGGGTGCAGAAGGGGAGAGCAATGTACACGCGATCCAGGCGCTCGCAGTGGTCCTTGCAGTTGTCGCTGTGGGCCGACGCGGTTGGCGGCAGCGCCCGCAACCTGCAGCGCCGCCGCGAGATGGGCTGGCGCTACCGGCAGGGCGCGGGTCAGTCCACGGCCGCCCTCTATGCCGCCGATCAGGCCGAGCGCCGTCGCACCATGAACCGTCGCAAGACCCAGGCCATCACCGCGGCCATCGTGCTGGGCGTGACCGTGCCCGCGTGGGCCGTGGTCAACGCCGTGTCCACCCCCTCGGCGCATAACGGCCTGGCGCCGGTTTCCGACGGGACCGCGTTCGGGGCGGCGAATGCCTCGGGCGACCAGTTGACCCAGATGCTGTCTTCCGTCGCGCAGAATGCGCCGGCCCTGACCGACGACGGGCCCTCGGACTCCGCCTGGGCGCGCACCATGAGCGCTGCCCACCAGTTCGACCTGCCGTCAGCCAACGACCCGTCGACCGTTTCGCAGCCTGCCGCGCCGCAACGCGCGGTGGCCCTCGACGAGAACGCGGATTTGCCTGACGCCGACTCCCCGGACGCCAGTGCCCCCGCGCCGCAGGACGTCATCACGGCGCCGGACGAGACGGCCACCGTGCCGGACACCATCGCCGCGCCCGGGCAGCACGCCACGAAGTCGGAGCGGCACGATCGGTTCAACACCCACCGGCACGGCTCGGCTCCTGCGCAGGAGGGCGTGACGCCGGCCGCCCCCGTCCCCGCGGCCCCGGGCAGCGAGAAGACCGATCCCAGCGACCCGGCCTCGCCCGGCAGTGGCTGGTCGACCACCCCGCAGAGCCCCGCCAAGTCCACCCCGAGCACCGGTGCAGCCGTGAGCACCCTGGACAAGCCGACCCCGAGCAAGCCGGTTGCGGCCACCCCGGGCAAGCCCGCCCCCGCCGATCCGGCCGAGCCTGCCCCGTCCGGGCCGCTCGCCGCCGACCCAGCGGCGCCGGACGCGGCGGGTACCAAAGCCGGCCCCCCGGACGCCACCGGCAGGATCGCCGATCGCGCCTCGAGCGGCGAGACCGGTGGCGGCGCGACCAGGGGCGAGGGTAGGGCGGCGGACGGCAAGGGCGCGCACGGCAAGGTGGCCAAGGCCGACCCCTCGGCCCCGTAAGCCGTCCCGCGCCCAGCAGGCGCCTGCGCGTGGTGCTTTACAATGGGCGCAGCGCGCGAGCGATCGCGTGTCCACAACTGAACGAGCTCATCCAGAGGGGCAGAGGGAACGGCCCGACGAAGCCCCGGCAACCACCCACGCAAACTCACCGGCGCACCACCGGCCGGCGCGAGGGAGTAGGTGCCAACTCCGACCCGAGGGGCAACGCGCCCGCGGGTAAAGATGAGGAGGAATTCCCTTCATGACGTCTGTCACCGCCACCCGGCTGCTCGGGTCGGCCATGGGGCTGTCCTGTCGCGAGTGCGGGCAGAGCTACGGCATCGGGCCGCTCTACGCCTGCGGCGAGTGCTTCGGCCCGCTCGAGGTGGCCTACGAATTCCCCGAGATCAGCCGGGCCACCATCGAAGCCGGCCCCAACAACATCTGGCGCTACGCCGACCTGCTGCCGGTGCCCACGCATGTCGCGTCCACCCGCAACCTCGAGCCGGGCTGGACCAAGCTGGTCAAGGCCGAGAACCTGGCCCGCGAGCTGGGCATGCGCAACCTCTGGGTGAAGGACGACTCCGGCAACCCCACCCACTCGTTCAAGGACCGGGTCGTCGCGGTGGCGTTGGCCGCCGCCCGCGAACTCGGCTTCAGCGTCCTCGCCTGTCCGTCCACCGGCAACCTGGCCAACGCGGTAGCCGCCGCGGCGGCCCGGGCAGGCATCCGCTCCGTGGTGATGATCCCGGCGGACCTTGAGCAGCAGAAGATCCTCACCACCGCGGTCTACGCGGGCACCCTGCTGGCCGTGGAGGGCAACTACGACGACGTCAACCGGCTCGCCTCGGAGCTCGCCGGTGAGCAAGAGGACTGGGCATTCGTCAACGTCAACGTTCGGCCGTACTACGCCGAGGGCTCCAAGACGCTGGGCTACGAGGTGGCCGAGCAGCTGGGCTGGCGCATTCCCGCGCAGACGGTGATCCCGATCGCGTCGGGCTCGCAGCTGACCAAGGTGGACAAGGCCTATACCGAGTTCACCAAGCTGGGTCTGGTCGATGAGATGCCCTACAAGATCTTCGGCGCGCAGGCCACCGGGTGCTCGCCGGTGTCCGCCGCGTTCAAGGAGGGCCGCGATTTCGTCGCCCCGGTCCGACCGGACACCATCGCGAAGTCACTGGCCATCGGAAACCCAGCTGACGGCCCGTATGTTCTCGACGTCTGCCGGCGCACCGGCGGGGTGGTGGAGGACGTCTCTGACGAAGAAGTAGTTCAGGGCATGCAGCTGTTGGCCCGCACCGAGGGCATCTTCGGGGAGACCGCGGGCGGGGTCACCATTGCCACGTTGTGCAAGCTGCTCAAGGCCGGCGTGCTGGATCCGGACGCGGACACCGTGGTGTTCAACACCGGCGACGGCCTCAAGACCCTGGACGCGATTGCGAGTCACGTCGGCCCCACGGCCACCATCAAGCCCACCTTGCGCTCGTATCGAGAAGCGGGCTTCTGAGTCCCTGAACTGGGCGTGAGATTCGGGCCGGTGATCTGTTCTCGGCGTGTCTGGGAGCGCTAGGGTCGGCCTCGGTCGGCCTGTTGCGCGCATCACAGCACCCTCGGGCGAGCACGACCCGAGCTCGCGTGGTGCGGGTTCGAAGCTTTTTGTTCAGGAGAGAACCATGCCTCAGGGCACCGTCAAATGGTTCAACGCGGAGAAGGGCTACGGCTTCATCGCGGTCGACGGTGGCGCGGACGTGTTCGTGCACTACTCGGCGATCCAGGCGGACGGCTACCGCTCCCTCGACGAGGGTCAGCGCGTGGAGTTCGAAATTACGCAAGGTCAGAAAGGTCCCCAGGCGGACGCGGTTCGCGCTGTCTGACACCCCACCAGTACAGCCACAGCAAAGGCCGGCCCCGTCGTCCCGTGGGGCCGGCCCTTTGCGTTATCGGGCTCTCGAATGGCGGCAAACGTCTGCCACGGACAATCGCGATCACTAGCCTGGTGCACGTGGGGGGTGACGACATGCTGCCCGGATCCGACGGCGAGCACTGCATGCAGGAGCAGTGGGGCTCGGTCGATCGGGCGCGCAATTTCTACGACCGGCAGGTGCTCGATCACCTGAACCCGGCCATGCAGGATTTCGTGGCTCGCCAGCAGATGGTGTTCGTGTCCACCGCCGACGCCCGCGGCGAGTGCGACTGTTCTTTCCGGGCCGGTGAACCCGGCTTCGTCGCCGTGCTCGACGAACGCACCCTGGTGTACCCGGAGCTGCGCGGCAACGGCGTCTACGCGAGCCTGGGCAATCTCGCCGAGAACCCACACGTCGGGCTGCTGTTCGTCGATTTCTTCACCGACCTGATCGGGCTGCACATCAACGGTGCGGCCACGGTGATCGACTACGTGGACCTGCTGGCCGACGAGCGGGTCAGCGTTGACCTGCTGGAGGTCATGAGCCGGCGGCGGGGCCGCCGACCGGAGCGTTGGGTCAGCGTGCACGTGCACGAGGCGTACATCCATTGCTCCAAGCACATCCCGCGGTTGGCCCGGCTGGACAGGCAGGTTGACTGGGGCACAGATGACATGAAGCGCAAAGGTGGAGATTATTTCGGGGTGGGGGCAACCCTGGCCGCGGGTAGTCTGCGGTCCACCAGCGTCGAGGCAACCTAGACCGGGGGCCTCGCCGATGCGACGGGAGTCGGTCGTCGGTGTCCCTGCTCAGCCTGCCCGCTCCCGCGGCACCTCTGCTCTCCGCGCAGCGCCGGATTCGGCTCGGGGCGTTGCTGCTGGCCGGGATGGCCGGGCTGTGCACGGCGGTGGCGCTATATCTGCGGCTGCGCATCTTCAACCAGGGCAGCGCAAACAACGACGAGGGCGTTTATCTGCTGCAGGCCCACGCACTACGCCATGGGCATTTGGTGCTCCCGTTCGACGGCGATGTCGAGGCGCGACAGCCCTGGCTGTACGCGATCGGACCGCACGGCTACATCGCCAAGTACCTGCCGGTGGTCGCCGGGCTCTACGCAGTCGGGCTGACGCTGTTCTCCTCGGTCACCCCGGTGCTGCTGGCGCTGGCGGCGGCGGTTCCGGTACTGACCCACCGGCTCGCCCTTGACCTCGGTCTGTCCCGGCACCGGGCGCTGCTGGCCGGCGCGTTGGTCGGACTGTCCCCGGCGATCCTCACCGAGGGCGGCTTGGTACTGTCCTACCTGCCGTTCCTGGTGACCGGGCTGGGTTGCTGGATCGTGGTGTTCCGATCGGCCGACCGGCGCGGCGGGTCCGCAGCCGGATGGGCCGCAGCGGCCGTGCTGCTCGCCGCGCTGGCCGCCTGCATGCGCCCGATGGACGGCATCGTGCTGCTCGCCCCGTCTTTGCTCTGGCTGCTGTGGCGGTGCGCGGACCGAGTGTGGGCGATCGTCGGGGGCGTGGCCGGTGGCCTGCCGGTGCTGGTGGGCGTGCTGCTCTACAACCGGCGCGTCACCGGGAGCGCGCTGCGCCTACCGTTCTCCCTGCTCGACCCGCACGACTCGTTCGGGTTCGGTGAGCACCGCTTCTTCCCCGAGGACAAGCTGCACCACTACGGGCCGTTGCAGGCGCTGGCCGGCACCTCCCGGCACTTCTTCATCGAGCCGGCCCAGTGGATGTGGGGCTTCCTGCCGGTGCTGGGTCTGGCCCTGTGGGCGGTGCGTCCGCGCGGGTCCGCGTCGGAACGGCACCGGGTACTGGTCGCCTCGGCCGGGGCGTTGCTCGTTGCCTACGTCTTCTTCTGGGGTCCGTGGCACGCCTCCTACATCTGGGGGTGGACGCGGACCGTCGGGCCGTTCTACAGCCTGCCGATGTTCGCCCCTCTGGTGCTCGCGGCGTTGACCGTGCCGATCTCCGTGCGCACGCTGAGCGTGCTGTTGCTGGCGGGCAGCATCCACCCGGCCGTGCACGGCGTCGACGCGGTGGGTCGAATGCACCGAAACCACCGCGAAACCGCCGAGGTGCTCGCGCTGCTCGACCCGCGGGTGACCACGTTGTTCGACGTCGACGCGCCATACCTCGGGCACCCGGTGAGCGAGCTGGCCGGACCGCACATCTGGCTCTCCTCGCAGGCGCCGGTGTCCCGGCTGCCGGCCGGTCCGTGGCACATGCTGGCGCTGGCGAGCTATCCCTACCGCCCGGTCGGCCATCTCAACTAC
Source organism: Sporichthyaceae bacterium (assembly GCA_036493475.1). NCBI lineage: Bacteria > Bacillati > Actinomycetota > Actinomycetes > Sporichthyales > Sporichthyaceae > Sporichthyaceae bacterium. Next base: position 30,144 of record DASXPS010000049.1, read on the forward strand.
CAACTGCGCGAGATGGTGCTGACCCGGGCCGCGCAGCCGCAGCTGACCGTGCGGCGGGCCGGTAAGCGGTACGTGAGCGAACTGCTGCTGGTCACCCGCGGCGGCGTGGCCTCGGCCTGCGTCCAGGGCCCGACCGGGGCGACGCTGACGCTCACCGCGACCGGCGTCTCCGGGTGTTCCGGCGCGGCGCTGCCCACCAGGTGGACCGCGCGGCCCTACCGCATCTGTCCCGACCTGAGCTGCTTGTCGATCATGACCTTCACCCCGGACAAGCACGGCCACTGGCACCCGGGGGTCTGGCGACAACTGCCCGTCGAGGTGGTCGACGGGCAGCTCCGCCTGCTCACCGATGGCCGGGCGCTGCACAGCTCCGGCAAGGGCTGGATCTCCGTGGTCGCCCACTGACCTCGGCTTGCACTCGCCGGGGTCGAGTGCTAAGACTTGGCTTAGCACTCTCATGTGTGGAGTGATAAATACAGGTCGGCCGGTGAGGCCGGGGTAACGGCGCGCAATGGGTCGCCGAGCGCCTCGGTCGTCCGTCGCGGGCACCGTCCACCTGCTCACCCGTAAGCCGGGAGGACCCGAAGCAATGGCCAAAATCATCGCCTTCGACGAGGAGGCGCGGCGCGGTCTCGAGCGCGGCATGAACGTGCTCGCCGATGCCGTCAAGGTGACGCTGGGGCCCAAGGGCCGCAACGTCGTCCTGGAGAAGAAGTGGGGGGCGCCGACGATCACCAACGACGGTGTCTCCATCGCGAAGGAGATCGAGCTCGAGGACCCGTGGGAGAAGATCGGGGCCGAGCTGGTCAAGGAGGTCGCGAAGAAGACCGACGACGTCGCCGGTGACGGCACCACGACCGCGACCGTGCTGGCTCAGGCGCTGGTCCGCGAGGGCCTGCGCAACGTGGCCGCCGGCGCCAACCCGATGTCGCTGAAGAAGGGCATCGAGGCCGCGGTGGAGCGGGTCAGCGAGGAGCTGACCAACATGGCCAAGCCGGTGGAGACCAAGGAGCAGATCGCGGCCACCGCGTCCATCTCCGCGGCCGACACCCAGATCGGCGACATGATCGCCGAGGCCATGGACAAGGTCGGCAAGGAAGGCGTCATCACCGTCGAGGAGTCCAACACCTTCGGTCTCGAGCTCGAGCTCACCGAGGGCATGCGCTTCGACAAGGGCTACATCTCGCCGTACTTCTGGACCGACCCGGAGCGCATGGAGGCTTCCCTCGAGGACGCCTACATCCTGCTCGTCGAGGGCAAGATCGCCTCGGTCAAGGACCTGCTGCCGCTGCTGGAGAAGGTCATGCAGTCCGGCAAGCCGCTGGCCATCATCGCCGAGGACGTGGAGGGCGAGGCCCTGGCCACGCTTGTCGTGAACAAGGTGCGCGGCACCTTCAAGTCCGTCGCCGTCAAGGCACCCGGCTTCGGTGACCGCCGCAAGGCCATGCTGCAGGACATCGCCACCCTGACGGGTGGTCAGGTCATCAGCGAGACCGTCGGCCTCAAGCTCGAGTCGGCCGGCCTGGACCTGCTGGGCCGGGCGCGCAAGGTGGTCGTCACCAAGGACGAGACCACCATCGTCGAGGGTGCGGGTGACGCCGACCAGATCGCCGGGCGGGTCAACCAGATCCGTGCGGAGATCGAGCGCTCGGACTCCGACTACGACCGCGAGAAGCTGCAGGAGCGGCTGGCCAAACTGGCCGGCGGTGTTGCGGTGATCAAGGCCGGCGCGGCCACCGAGGTGGAGCTCAAGGAGCGCAAGCACCGCATCGAGGACGCGGTGCGCAACGCGAAGGCCGCGGTCGAGGAGGGCATCGTCGCCGGTGGCGGCGTGGCCCTGCTGCAGGCCGGCAAGACCGCCTTCGCCAAGCTCGACCTCGAGGGTGATGAGGCCACCGGCGCGAACATCGTCAAGGTTGCGCTGTCGGCCCCGCTGAAGCAGATCGCGATCAACGCCGGCCACGAGGGTGGCGTCGTCGCGGAGAAGGTCTCCAACCTCGAGATCGGTTGGGGCCTCAACGCCGCGACCGGCGAGTACGTGGACCTGATCAAGGCCGGGATCATCGACCCGGCCAAGGTCACCCGCTCGGCGCTGCAGAACGCCGCGTCGATCGCCGGCCTGTTCCTCACCACCGAGGCCGTCATCGCGGACAAGCCGGAGAAGGGTCCGGACCCGGCGATGATGGGCGGCGGCGGCGGTATGGGCGGTATGGGCGGCATGGACTTCTAGCCCGCCCCCCAGCTGTAAGCGAACGGCCCGAGCGCAAGCTCGGGCCGTTCGGCGTTCCGGGCGCTTACGGGGGCGCCGCTCAGACGGTGCCGCTGGCGTCGACGGTGATCTTGCCCTTGGTGGTGCCGGAATCGGTGCCCAACGCTTCGATGGCCGTCACCACGTCCATGCCCTCGACGACCTCGCCGAACACCACGTGCTTGCCGTCGAGCCACGAGGTGATGACCGTGGTGATGAAGAACTGCGAGCCGTTGGTGTTGCGTCCGGCGTTGGCCATGCTCAGCAGGCCGGGGCGGTCGTGCTTGCGGTCGAAGTTCTCATCGGCGAACTTCTCGCCGTAGATGCTCTTGCCGCCGGTGCCGTTCTGCCGGGTGAAGTCGCCGCCCTGCAGCATGAAGCCGGGGATGACGCGGTGGAACGGGCTGCCCTGGTAGCCGAAGCCGTGCTCACCGGTGGCGAGCTCCCGGAAGTTCTTGGCGGTCTTGGGGACGTCGTCGTCGTAGAGCTTGAAGGTGATCCGGCCCAAGGACTTCCCGTCCACTGATACATCGAAGTAGACGTCTTTCTCGCTCACGCGGCCTCCTGTCGCCGATCGGATGGGTTCGCTCCCCACCCTAGGGACCTCGTCGCATCGGTGCATTTCGGGCGGACTCCGCGTCGGTTTCGGGTGGGGTTCACACGCCGGACATGAGCTGGGATCACGCTCCGGGGGAGCGCGCGGGAACCGCGCGTCGGGAAGGGCGGGGCAGGCATGGACGAGGTATGCAGCGGCGATCACCTGGCACCTGAACCCGGTCGACCCCCTCGGCGTGCTGTGCTGGGTGCAGCGCTGGCGGGCGGGCTCGGTCTGGCCTTCGCGGGCAGCCTGGAACCGTTGCTGACCGGCCGCCGGCATGCCGCGTCCCGCCCGGTGGCCTACACCGAACCGGCATCGGGGAACACGCCCGGCCTGACCGGTGCCCCGGCCGCGGCCGACACCCCGGCGCTGGGCAGCGCCGCGGAAGGCTACGGCGCGCTGCTCATCGACCCGGCGGCGCGGCTGTCGCTGCCGGCGGGATTCACCTACTCGGTGATCGCCGAAGCGGGTCGAACGCGACTGGTGGACGGCGGGGAGACGCCCGGCTATCAGGACGGCTCGGCCAGCTTCCCGGCCTCCGGCGGGCGCACCGTGCTGGTCAACAATCACGAGCAGAGCCCGCCGCCGACGATGCAGATTCCCTACCCAGTGCCGGCGCTGCCCGGGCTGACCTATGACCCGGTCTGCCCGGGTGGGGTCACCGCGATCGTGCTGGACCCGGACGGGCACCGCGAGCGTGAGTACGTGAGCCTGGCCGGCACCGACCACAACTGCGCGGGTGGGGTCACCCCGTGGGGGACGTGGCTGTCCTGCGAGGAGACCGAGGCGCGCAAGGGCGAGGACGCTCGCACGCAGGACCACGGGTACGTCTTCGAGATCGACCCGACCCGGCCGGAGGCCAACAACGACCCGCAGCCGATCAAGTGCTTGGGCCGGTTCCCGCACGAGGCCGTGGCCGTCGACCCGCTGCGCGGTCACCTGTACCTGACCGAGGACGCGGAGTGGCCGAACGGGTTGATCTACCGGTGGACCCCGCCGCTGGGGCGGCGCAAGCTCGGCCGCGGCGTGCTGCGGCGGATGGGCGCGACGGCCGGCACGCTGGAGGCGATGCGCGCGTACGACGGGTTCGGGCTGCCGGTCGCCGACCTCTCGACGACCACCGAGCCGGGCACGAAGTACCGGGTCGACTGGTTGCCCGTGCCGGACCGGGATGCGCAGCAGGTCTCCACCCGCAAGCAATTCGCGTACCTGACCTTCGACGGCGCCGGGAATCTGCTGACCGGCGGCGGTGCGGCGATCACCCGCAGCCGCAAGCTCGAGGGCGCCTGGTGGGGCAACGGCGGGGCCTACATCGTGTCCTCGTTCGCCAAGCCCGAGGAGGACCACAGCCCGCAGGCGCATTCCGGCCAGGTGTGGTTCTTCGACCCGGCCGCGCAGACGCTGGAGCTGGTGCTGCGTTACGCCCCGGACCAGGACAAGGACACCGCGGTGGACGGGCCGGACAACATCACGATCTCGCCCTACGGCGGGCTGATCATCGCCGAGGACGGCGATGGACAGAATCACCTGCTCGGCGCCACCCCGATGGGCACCACGTATGCCATCGCGCGCACCGAGGCCACCTGGAAGGGCGGCGCGCCGGAGTTCACCGGCCCGAACTTCAGCCCCGACCGGCGCACCCTGTTCGCCAATGTGCAGGAGCCGGGCACGGTCTTCGCGATTCAGGGACCTTGGCGGACCCACGTCTGAGGACGCCGCGGAAACATGTGCGGATGTGCACATTTCCCGAACGGGCGGGTTCCGGCCGCTTATCGTGGAGTGCATGGCGATCCTGATTGATCCGTCGCAGTGGCCCGGTCACGGCCGGATGTGGTCGCACGTAGCCAGCGACGTCGATCTCCAGGAGCTGCACGCATTCGCCCTGCACGCGGGTATCCCGGCTCGGGCCTTCGACCGGGACCACTACGACGTGCCGGGCGAGTGGTACGAGGACATGGTCGCGGCGGGCGCCCGACCGGTGTCCTCGCGAGAGCTGGTGCAGGCCCTGCTCCGGGCCGGCTTGCGCCGGCGGCGGGTGCCCGAGCGGGTGCTGCGCGCATCTTGAACGGACACGGTCTGAGGCTGCGTCAGACCGTCAACGTCTCCAGCTCCGCGCGCAGATTCGCGCGGGCCGCCGGTTCCCAGACGGTGCGGCCCAACGGGGTGCGGAACAGCATCGGTAGGTCCAGCAGCGAGCGCAGTACCGCGGCCCGACCGGAGCGGAATGCGGCGTCGTCCACGTGCGCGTACTCGACACGCACCGCCCGGGTGTACGCGGCGTAATCCGCGGCCGGGGCCGCGAGGATGGCCAGGTCGGCGTCACACAACGTTTCCCCGTTGCGATCGCCCGGCGGCGGATTGTGATGTGCCGTCAGGCGTACCAGTCGGGCCACCTCGGCGACCAGCGCGGGCCCCGGGCCGGCTTCGGTCAGTTCGGCTTCCGCGCGTCGGGCGCTGCGCTCCTCGTCGTCCGGCGCCCCGGAGTACACCGCGTCGTGGTACCAGGCGGCCAGCCGCACCGCGCGCAGGTCGGTGGGATGGTCGGCCAGTTCGTCGATTCGTCGCAGCACGTGCTGAAGGTGCGTCAGATTGTGGTATCGACGGGCGGGATCGCCCCAGTCGGCGACCAGTTGCCGACCCAGCGCAGGGGCGTCGGGCAGCAGCGCCGCCCACGCGTCGACGAGCATTCAGTCCTGCTCCGCGTGCGGGTCGAGCACGTCCTCGGCGTCGATGATCCGGTAGGCGTAGCCCTGTTCGGCCAGGAACCGCTGCCGGTGCGCGGCGAAATCCTGGTCGAGGGTGTCCCGGGCGACGATCGCGTAGAACCGCGCGGCCCGGCCGTCGGCCTTCGGGCGCAGTACCCGGCCCAACCGCTGCGCCTCCTCCTGCCGGGAGCCGAAGGTGCCGGAGACCTGGATGGCCACTGTCGCGTCGGGCAGGTCGATGGAGAAGTTCGCCACCTTGGACACCACGAGCAGGCTGATCTCGCCGGTGCGGAACGCGTCGTAGAGCCGTTCCCGTTCGCGGATGGTGGTCTCGCCCTTGATCACCGGGGCGCCGAGTCGCTCGCCCAGCTCGTCGAGCTGCTCCAGGTACTGACCGATGACCAGGATCTGCTCCCCGGCGTGCTGCGCGACCAGTGCCTCCACCAGGCGCGCCTTGGTGCGGGTCGTGGAGGCCAGCTTGTAACGCTGCTCGGGTTCCGCGGTGGCCACGGCCAACCGCTCGTGCTCGGTGAGCGTCACCCGCACCTCGACGCAGTCCGCTGGGGCGATGTAACCCTGCGCCTCGATGTCCTTCCACGGGGCGTCGTAGCGCTTCGGGCCGATCAGCGAGAACACGTCGCCCTCCCGGCCGTCCTCGCGGATCAACGTCGCGGTCAGCCCCAGCCGGCGGCGGGCCTGCAGGTCCGCGGTCATCCGGAAGATCGGCGCGGGCAGCAGGTGCACCTCGTCGTAGACGATCAGGCCCCAGTCCCGGGCGTCGAAGACCTCCAGGTGCTGGTACACACCTTTTCGGCGGGTGGTCATCACCTGGTATGTCGCGATGGTGACCGGGCGGATCTGCTTGCGTTGCCCGGAGTACTCGCCGATCTCCTCCTCGGTCAGCGAGGTGCGCTTGAGCAACTCGGTGCGCCACTGGTGCGCGGAGACGGTGTTGGTGACCAGGATCAGCGTGGTCGCCCCGGCGTTGGCCATGGCCGCCGCCCCGACCAGCGTCTTGCCCGCGCCGCAGGGCAGCACCACCACGCCGGAGCCGCCGTGCAGGAAGCTCTCCGCGGCTTCCCGCTGGTAGGGCCGCAGCGTCCACCCCTCCTCGCGCAGGTCGATCGGGTGCGCCTCGCCGTCCACGTAACCGGCCAGGTCCTCCGCGGGCCAGCCCAGCTTGAGCAGCACCTGCTTGAGGTGGCCGCGTTCGGAGGGGTGCACCACGACCGTGTCCGGGTCCACCCGCGCGCCGATCAGCGGGGTGACCTTCTTGCTGCGCAGGACTTCCTCGAGTACCGGGCGGTCGGAGCCGACCAGCACCAGGCCGTGCACCGGGTGCTTCTCCAACCGCAGCCGGCCGAAGCGGTCCATGGTGTCCGCGACGTCGACCAGCAGCGCGTGCGGCACCGCGTAGCGGCTGTACTTCAGTAACGCGTCGACCACCTGCTCGGCGTCGTGCCCGGCCGCGCGGGCGTTCCACAGACCCAGCGGAGTGAGCCGATAGGTGTGCACATGCTCGGGGGAGCGCTCCAACTCGGCGAAGGGCGCGATGGCGCGCCGGCACTCGGGCGCGCCGGGGTGATCCACCTCGAGCAGCAGGGTTTTGTCGGACTGGACGATGAGCGGGCCGTCGTTCACGGACCAATTCTGACCGATTAGCGTCCGGGAGTATGCCGACGCCGTTCCGGGTGCATATTTCCGAGGCCGAGATCGAGGACCTGCGGGCCCGGTTGCGGGCCACCCGGTGGCCGGAGCCGGAGACCGTGGAGGACTGGTCGCAGGGCATGCCATTGACCTACGCGCAGGAGCTGGCGGCGTATTGGGCCGAGGACTACGACATGCGCCGGGTGGAGCGCGAGCTCAACGCCCGCGATCAGTCGATCGTCGAGGTCGACGGCCTGGGCATCCACGTGCTGCAGGCCCGCTCGCCGCACCCCGGCGCGCTGCCGTTGCTGCTCACCCACGGCTGGCCGGGGTCGGTGATCGAGTTCCTGGACATCCTCGACCTGCTCACCGAACCGCCGGATCCGGCGGATGCGTTTCATGTGGTCTGTCCGACGCTGCCGGGGTTCGGGTTCTCCGCCAAGCCGACCCGGCACGGCTGGGGTGTGCAGCGCATCGGGGCCGGGTGGGCCGGGTTGATGGCGCAGCTGGGGTACGGCAGGTACGGCGCGCACGGCGGGGACTGGGGCTCGTTCGTCACGGCTGCGGTGGGCGCGGTTGATCCCGAGCACTGCGTGGGCGTGCACATGACGTTGCCCCGGGCGCTGCCCGTCGAGGGCGCGCCAATCACCGAGCGGGAACAGGCCGGGCTGGCGGCCACCGCGGAGTTCCGCAACCGCGGCTCCGGCTACTCGGCGATCCAGTCCACCCGGCCGCAGACCGTCGGGTACGGCTTGGTGGACTCTCCGACGGCGCTGCTGTGCTGGATCGTGGACAAGTTCTGGGCCTGGACCGATCACGACGGTGACCTGGAGCAGGCGGTCGGCCGGGACCGGTTGCTGGACAACGTGATGCTCTACTGGCTGCCCGCGGCGGGTGCGTCGTCCGCGCGGATCTACTGGGAGAGCTACCCACGGCATCTGGGCACGTTCCCGGTCGCGGTGCCGGCCGGCGCATCGGTGTATCCGAAGGAGGTCGCGAAGATCCCGCGGGCCTGGGTGCAGCAGCGCTTCTCCGATCTGCGGTACTGGAACGACGACCTGCCCAAGGGCGGGCACTTCGCCTCGATGGAGGTGCCGGAGAGCCTGGGTGTCGAGCTCCGCACGTTCTTCGGCCCGCTGCGCTGACCCCCGACCCGCCAACTTCGGGCCGGGTAGACACGTATCGACGGTGCTTGATGCGTTGCTACACGACCCGAAGATGCGTGTCGGGGCGGGGTCAGGCGTCGGCGACGGCGCGGATGCGGGAGACCTTGAAGCTGCGCACCTTGTTGTGCCGGTGGTCGAAGGCGCGCAGCACGCCGCCGTCCAGGGTGAGCGGGTCGACGATGCGTTCGGTGGCGGTGCCGTCGTCGCCGACGTAGCCCAGCCACACGGACTCCCCGGCCGCCGCGGCGGTGCGCAACCGGTCCAGGGTGGTGGCGGTGGCCGCCCGCGGGAAGCCGATCGCGGCGCCCACGTCGGTGGCCTCCCGCAACGCGGCGGTGGCGCGTTCGGCCGCCGAAGCGCGCTTGCCCGCGGCGGCGGCCCGATCCCCGGCGCGTAGGGCGCGCACCGCGGCGGTGGCCAGGGTGGGCGGTAGCGAGCGTTCCCCGCTGACCGGGCGGGGCGGCGTGCGTGAGCCGGTGCGCCGGGCGCCGGGCGAGGTGAGCACCACCGCACCGCTCGCGGATTCCGCGGTGGGCGCGTAGCCCAGTTCGCGCAGCTTGGCCAGCACCACGTCCGGTCCGACGCCGGCCACCGCGACGGTGGGCGCGAGCCGACGCAATTTCAGCGGCACCGCCCGCTTGGCCGCGATCAACTCGGCGATCACGCTCTCGTCGTCGCACCGGATGTAACCACCGGCCGCACCGACGCGGATCTGCCCGTGTCGGCGGGCCACGTCGTCGATCAGGTAACTCAGCGGCTGCGGCACCGGGGTGCGTGAGACGCGGGCCAACAGGTCGTGCAGGTCCGTCGCACTGCGGCCGGCATCCAGGGCGTGACGGATGGACCCTTCGGAGAACCGGTACACGGTGGCGGCGCCGGTGGACTCCACCTTCGCGGCCAGCGCCAACTCCATCGCGAGCTCGCGTTGCAGCGGGCCCGGCGCCACGGCAGTGAGGTCGGCCTGGATCAGCACGTGGTCCAGCGGGGTCGGCAGCAGCTTCTCCAGCTTTTCCGACGCGGCGTCAGATGCCTCACCGGTCAGGCGTCTGGCGTAGGTGGTGAGCGCGCCGCGCCCGGTGATGCCGAGCAGGGCGGCCTCGGCGACGGTGGCCCGCACGAACAATTCCTGCAGCGTGCCGGTGCGCCGCGGAGCGCGCCAGATCAGCCGGGCCCAGAGCTGTGCGAGGCTCGCGGTCATGCCCTTGGGCAGCGCGGCGAGTTCGTCGAGTACGCCCGCGCGCAGCGTCGGTGCCCAGGCGCGGTCCAGATCCGCGGACAGTGCGGACAACGGGCGGTCGCGGTTGGTGCCGTAGTCCGGCCGGGTGCCGATCATCGAGCACACCCGGCTGGTGGTCAGCCACGCGGAGGCCAGCACCGTCCAGCGGGGGGCGGTGTCCAGCGCCGACCAGCGGTCGTAGGCGGGAGTGGGCACCCAGGACTCGGGGTCCTCGCCGTCGGCGGCGACCAGCCCCGCGACGTAGGCGATCTCCACGATCAGTGCGGCGTGCTCGACCGGCACCCCCAGCAGCGTCTCCACCCGCTTGGTGTCCCGCACGCCCAGTCCGCCACCGGAGCGAAGAACTGACGGCGGGTCAGTGGCCCAGGCCTCCAGCAGGTCCTCCACCAGTCGCACCGTGATCATCGCCTGTCCGGCGCCTGCCCGGTCGGCCTCGGTGACCCCGACCTGCACCGGGGTGGCCGGCGGTGCGTGCAGTGCGGGTTGCGGGTACAGGGCACCTCCGCGGCGGGCCACCGCGACCTCGGCGGGTAGCACCACGGTGTCCGCGTCGATGGCGATGAGCAGGCCCCGGGCCAGCAACCACTCCAGTGGGGTGTTGGCATCGGCCGGGCGCACGTCGCGATCGGCACGTTCCACCCGGCCACTGCCACCCGCATCGACCTTGGCCAGCAGGTCAATGGCGGCCGGCGGGGCGTCGGCGAGCAGGGTGGCGAGGCGGTCGGGGTTGCCGAGCACCTCGAGCAGGCGCTGCAACGCGCTGGGCGGGTCCGGGGTGGTGGGCAGGTCGAGGTCGACCAGCAGTTGTTGCAACCGGGCGGCGGGGTAACCCTGCGCGGCCACCGCCAACGGCGGGCCGGTGCGTCCCGGGCCCGGGCCGACCGCCTCGCGGACTGCACGCACCAGGCGCAGTGAGTCGTCCGGGCCCCAGATGAGGGCCAGGTCGCGCAGCGTTGCCACTGCGGCGGTCAGTGGCTCCCGGTCGACCGGTACGAGACGACCGATGGCGTCGAGGTCGGTGGGGTCGGGCAGGTGGGCCAGGGCGTCGAGCACCTGGAGGGTGAAGCGGTTCAGCCGATCCAAAGCCCGATTCACCGACAGCCGGGTGGCCGCGCGGGCGACCAGATCGGTCATGTCGGTGGGCACCGGGGACAGCAGATCCGGGCGGGATTCGAACAGCGCCTCGAGCGCGGCGTCGCTGCGTTGCCGCAGATCATCCGCGAGCGTGCGTGGCCCGCCGGCGCCGTCCGTGGTCATCCGGTCAACGCTACGCCGAGCACGGTGGGGAACGAGGTGTGACGCCCACCGCGTGCCGCGCGACTGTTATTAGTGGGATCAGAGATAGTTACTGGGATGGGTGTGATGCCCGATGGCGGCGTCGGCGGGGTCGAGGGGGCTCCGCCGCCGGTCTGGCACGCCCCGACCCGGGCACCCGCCGCGGTCCCGTCCTCGCCCCCGGCGCTGGACGGGCTGGCCGCTGTGGTGCGACGCGGTGAGGAGTCCGAGCGGCAGCAGCTCCGACACCGGACCAGCGAACTGCCGAAAGAGTGGTTGCGGGTCCGCCGCCCGGCCCCGAACTCCGAGCCCGGACCGGATCTGCTCTCCGCGGTGGGCCGGGTGCGCTGGGAGTGCTTCGCGCTGGCGGTGTGTGCGCTCGGGCCGCAGTTTTTTGGGTTGCTGGCGGTGCTCGTCGGCGGGTTCATGGTCTGCCGCTCCCGGTTCTGGGAGGTCGGCGACAAGGTGCGGGCACTGCTGGGCATCCCGTTCGCCGGGTTCACCCTGGCCGTGCTGTGGGCCTGGTTGCGGGCCACCGAACTGCAGCAAGCGGACGCGTCCAGGGCGCGGTTGGAAATCGCCGGGCACAGCCTGGCGCACAGCTGGCACCTGGGGCCGCAGCTGGTCGGGTTGGGTATCGCGGTGCACTTGGGCCATCGGCTGGTCCGCGATGCCCGCTGGAGCTGAACACGCCGAATCGAGCTGTGCCGGGTAACCTTCGGGCTGGTTGTCCCGCCGCTGTCCCCGGGCCGGCCGGGTGCCTGGCAGGTGGGACGTGACGGACAGGACGCGAAGGTGCCCACCGGCAAGGTCAAGTGGTTCGACACCGAGAAGGGCTTCGGCTTCCTCTCCCGCGACGGCGGCCCGGATGTCTTCGTGCACAAGGACGCCCTGCCGGCCGGCGTGGCCACGCTCAAGCCGGGTCTGCGGGTCGAGTACGGCATCGTGCAGGGCCGTCGCGGGGACCAGGCGTTGTCCGTGCGACTGCTGGACCCGCTGCCCTCGGTGGTCGCGGCTACCCGCAAGTCCCCGGATGAGATGGCCGTACTCGTGGAGGACCTGATCAAGGTCTTGGACCACACCGCCAACGCCTACCGCCGCGGGAAGCAACCCTCCGGCCAGGAGGCCTCCCGCACCGCCGCCGTGCTGCGCGCCGTCGCCGCCGACATCGAGGTCTAGCCCCCACCACCTTGCAACGTGGTTCAGCGGGGCCCGGGGTCGTGGTCCGGGCGCTGTGCGGCCAGTGGGGGGAACGGCGTCCCCGGGGTGATCGGAGGCTGGATCCAGTCCGGCATCGGGGGCCGTTGCGCAGCGGGGTCCGGCTGCCGGGTGGGGCCGGGGGCAATGCCGCGCGTGCGGTTGCGGCGGTTGTCCCGCGCCCGGGTGATCAGTTGTAGCGTCACAGCGATCATCACCCCGGCAGCGATGCCGAAGCCGACGTCGCCGCGCAGCGGTAGCGCAGTACCGAAACCGCCGCCCACCACCCAGGCCAACTGCAGGCGGGTCTCGCTGCGGGCGAAGGCGGAGCTGCGCACGTCCTCATCCACGTCGCGCTGAATCATCGCGTCCAGGCCGAGCTTGCCCAGCGTCTGCGCAATGCCGATGACCGCGCCCGCGATCAGCACGGTGGCCAGGCCCCAGGCGAGTGTGGTGCCGAGCAGCACGACGGTCTGCGCAACGAGCAGCAGCACCTGCATGACCTCGGGGGCCTTCTGTTTCATCAGCGCCCCGACCGCGGTGCCGATCACGCTGCCCACGCCCACCGCGCCGAGCACCAGGCCGATCGCAGCGGTGTCGGCCAGCCCGCCGATCGGTTCCTTACGCAGTAGGAAGGCGAGGAACAGCGTGAGGAACCCGGACAGGGCGCGGAAGGCCATGTTGGCCTGCAGGCCCAACTCCACCGCGGGGCCGATGTAGCTCGCCTGGTGCTCGGTGGGCCGGATGCGCGCCACCGCCCCGGTCTCGGACATCGCCGCGGGGCGTTCGTCGGCCGCGGAGTCCACCCGTTTGGGCAACCGGACGGCCAGCACCGCGCCGACGATAAAGATCACCGTCGCCCCGCGCAGCGTCCACTCCGGGCCCGCGACGTGGGTGATCGCCGCGCCCAGGCCACCGGCCACCGCCGAGGACAGCAGCCCGGCCATATTCATCCAGGAGTTCGCCCGGACCAGCGGCACGGCCGGCGGTAACAGGCGTGGGATGCCGGCAGCTCTGGTGACGCCGTAGGCGCGCGAACAGGCCAGCACGCCGAACACCGCCGGATAGAGCCACAACGAGGCATCCGCGACGGAGCCGACCATGGACCAGGCCAGGAAGGCGCGGATGCCGAAGGTGACCGCGAGTGCGTAGCGCCGGCCGGAGCGGAACCTGTCCAGCATCGGGCCGATCAACGGGGCCAGCAGCGCGAACGGGATCATGGTGATGAGCAGGTAGAGCGCCACCCGGCCCCGCGCCTGCCCGAGCGGCACCGAGAAGAACAGCGTGCCCGCCAGGGCCACCGCCACCGCGGCGTCGCCGGCCGCATTCACCCCGGACAGTTCGGTCAGCTTGGCCAGGCCGCTCTCGCCCGCGCCCTGCGCGTTGGTGGCGCGCCGGACGGTGCGTCGGGTGGTGGCACCCGCCCTGGAGGCGACGCGCCCGGTCGATCGCAGGGCATCGCGCCAGGCCGCCACCGCCCTGGGATCCGGTCCGCCGGGGCGGCGCGGGGGCGGCGGGGTGCTCTCCACGGTTCCTATCCTGCCCCGTGTCCGTGGCGAAGCGACGAGCGCCGCGGGCCGGTTCGCCGGTGGTTCGTCACGAATTCGGATCGGGGTGGGCCGACCAGCAGGCCGCCGACCGCAGCAGTCGGCCTGATGAGGTTCAATCGGGTCATGGCACTGAGCACCCGGGACCGACGTCCGACGGCCGACGCGGCATGTGTGGATGCAGTCGACGCCGCGCGCGAGGCAGCGCTGGAGGTCGCGCCGGGTGAGATCGGCGACTACCTCGGGTACGACGTCGAGGAGGAACGCACTGTTACCCACCGCTTCGCCTGCACGAACGCGGCGTACCGGGGGTGGAACTGGGCGGTGACGGTGGTGCGGGCCTCGCGCGCGAAGGTGGTCACCGTGGCCGAGACCGTGCTGCTGCCCAGCGAGGCCGCGGTGTTGGCGCCGACCTGGGTGCCCTGGGAAGACCGGCTCCAGCCCGGCGACCTGGGCCCCGGCGACATCCGCCCGCCGGCCGAGGACGACGTCCGGCTGATCCCGGGCTGGTCCGCCGACGAGGCACCGGGCTACGACCCGGCGATCTCCGAGGCGGTGTGGTGGGTCGCCGCCGAGGCCGGCGTTGGCAAGCACCGCGTGCTCTCCCCGATCGGCCGGGAGGACGCCACCGACCGTTGGTACAGCGGGGAACGAGGTCCGGACGCGCCGATCGCGGTGGCCGCGCCGGGGCAGTGCAGCACCTGCGGGTTCTCCGTGCCGATGGCCGGCGCACTGGGGCGGGTGTTCGCCGTGTGTGCGAACGAGCAGGCGCCGGACGACGGCCGGGTGGTGTCGCTGGACCACGGCTGTGGGGCGCACTCCGAGGTGGTCGCGGTGCCCGCGGCGCTGGCCGAACGGCCGGACCCGGTGCTCGACGAGATCGCCTTCGACACGATCGTGGTCGACCGCGAAGCTGCGCAGCCCGACCCGGCTTAGCGGTCCGGAAGGCGTTCGCCGTTGCGGGCGACGACCCGTTTGCGGGTCAGGTACCAACCCCAGCAGCCCAGGCCGATGCCGGCGAGCGCGGTCCAGGGGTACCAGCCGTTGCCGTGCGCGGAGAGCTTGCTGTGCAGGGCGAGCATCAGGAGAAAGGCAATCGCCCAGCAGATGATCCCGATCAAGATCACCCGCGACTCGTCGATCTCCATCGGTGGCGGATCGGGGCGCCGCGCGGCTTTGGCGCCTGCGGCGCGGCGGGTCCCGGTCACACCACCAGGGTAGGGCGCCGGCGGGGCGGAATATTTCCAGAGGTAGTTCGTTAGCCTAACTAATGAGTTACTCTGGGGGCCATGAGCATGCTGACCGCCGCCGACCTGGACCTTGCTCACTCCGTCCGGCTGGCCGTCATGCGGCTGTCCCGGCAACTGCGCAAGCAGCGCACCGACCAATCCCTGACGCACAGTCAGACCTCGGCGTTGGCGGTGTTGGACCGGCTCGGCCCGTTGACGCCCGGCGCGCTGGCCGAGCAGGAGAGCGTGCAGCCGCCGACGATGACCAAGCTGGTGGCGGGCCTGGAGGCCCGCGGTTTGGTCGTCTGCGCGCCGCATCCCACCGATGGCCGGCAGAAGCTCGTCGCGGTCAGCCCCGACGCACACGCGATGTTGGAGGCCAACCGCAGCGTCCGCGACCAGTGGCTGGCGCAGCGCATCGGCGCGCTGACCCCGGACGAGGTGGCCACGCTGCACGCGGCCACCGTGGTGCTGGAGAAGCTGCAGGCGACCGCTCAGTGAGCCCCACATTCTCCTCGCTGCGCGTCCCGAACTACCGCCGCTACGCGGCCGGGATGCTCGTCTCCAACACCGGCACCTGGATGCAGCGCGTCGCCCAGGACTGGCTGGTGTTGCAGCTGTCCGGAAACGACGGCACCAAGCTCGGCATCACCACCGCGTTGCAGTTCCTGCCGCTGCTGCTGTTCGGCCTGGTGGGTGGACTGCTCGCGGACCGCTTCCCCAAGCGTCGGCTGCTGGCCTGCACCAACACCTTTCTGGGCCTGGTCGGCTTGACGCTGGGTGTGCTGGTGCTCGCCGGCGTCGCGCAGGTCTGGCACGTGTACTTGTTGGCGTTCGCACTCGGCCTGGGCACCGCGGCGGACAACCCGGCCCGGCAGGCGTTCGTGGTCGAGATGGTCGACCGGGAGAACCTGTCCAACGCGGTCGCGTTGAACTCCGCGTCGTTCAACGCCGCCCGACTGGTCGGCCCCGGCATCGCCGGTGTGGCCATCGAGGTGTTCGGCGGCACCGGCTGGGTCTTCATCCTCAACGCGATCACGTTTATCGCCCCGCTGATCGCGTTGTACTCGATGGACCCGCGGCAGCTGCACCGCACCGAACTGGCCAAGCGGGGGCGGGGCAACATCCGGGAGGGCTTGCGCTACGTGCGCGGTCGACCCGATCTGCTCGCCGTCCTCGGCGTGGTGTTCTTCGCCGGCACTTTCGGCCTGAACTTCCAGATCACCAACGCGTTGATGGCCACGAAGGCCTTCCACAAGGGTGCCGGGGAGTACGGTCTGCTCGGTTCGGTGCTCGCCATCGGTTCGCTGGCGGGCACGCTGCTCGCCGCCCGACGCAAGACCGTGCGGCTGCGGCTGGTGCTGGTGGGCGCCGCGGCGTTCGGCATCACCGAGTTCATCGCCGGGCTGATGCCCAACTACACCTGGTACGCCCTCGCGCTGCCGCCCGCCGGGATGGCCGCGCTGCTCACCATGACCGCGGCCAACGCCACCCTGCAGCTGTCCACCGTGCCGGAGATGCGCGGGCGGGTGATGTCGCTGTACCTGATGGTGTTCGCCGGTGGCACCCCGCTGGGTGCGCCGGTCATCGGCTGGCTGGCCGACCACTACGGCCCGCGCTGGTCACTGCTGTTCGGCGGACTCATCACGGCCACCGCAGCAGTGGTGGCCGCCGCGTTGCTGGCCCGCCGCGCCTCGATGACCGTGCAGGCGCACCTGCGGCCGTTGCCGCATCTGGAAGTGAGCCGAGCGCAGAGCAAGCGAGCACGCTTTTCGCTCGCTCGCTCTGCCGAGGCGATCGAACAGGTTGAGCGAAGCGAACACCTGCACCTCGTGCCTGCCGCCACCGACGCCATGGCGCCGGAGGCGGCCATCGGTGCCGGCCGCGGCTTTTCGCCGTGAGGTTGTTCGTCGCGCTGATGCCGCCGGTCGACGCACTGGACGAACTGGCCGCCGCGTTGGACCCGGTCAAACCCTGCGCTCCACCGGTGCTGCGCTGGACCCCGCGCGAGCAGTGGCATCTGACGCTGGCCTTCCTCGGTGACGTGCCGGTCGACCTGCTGCCCGCGGTGCACGACGCGTGCGCGGCCGCCATCCACGACCGGTACGCGGCCCCGCTGCAGGTGGCCGGCGCCGGCCGGTTCGGCGACCGGGTGCTGTGGGCCGGCATCGCCGGTGACTGCCCGCTGCTGGTCGAGCTCGCCGACCGGTTGGCCGTGGCGCTGTGCGCGGCGGGCATCGACGTCGACGACCACCCCTACCGCCCGCACTTGACGTTGGCCCGCTCGCCGCGGGGCAGCGCGCCGGACCTGCGCCCGACGGTGGCCGCACTGGCCGATTTCCTCGGTCGCAGCTGGCAACCCGACGCGCTGCGCCTGATGCACAGCCGACTCGGCGTCGGCCCCGGTGGGCAGGCGCGGCACGACCAACTGGCGTGCTGGCCGCTGCGGGCCGGGCCGTAGCCTGCGGGCATGGGCAGGCGGAACCGGACGCTGATCACCGCGGTTCTGGTCGTGCTGGTTCTGGTTGTTGTCGGCGCTGCTGCGCTGGGGCACTGACATGCGCCTGGACGCGGAGGAAGCGCGCCGGCGGTTTCTCACCGCGCCCAGCGTGCGGCTGGCCACGGTGCGCCCGGACGGCACCCCGCATCTGGTGCCGATCACCTTCGCGGCGTGCGCCCGGGACACCCTGGTCTTCGCCGTCGACCACAAACCGAAGTCCACGCAGCGACTGGCACGGTTGGCCAACATCGCCGCGCATCCGGCGGTCTGCCTGTTGGCCGACGAGTGGTCAGCGGACTGGCCGCGGTTGTGGTGGGCGCGAGCGGATGGCCGCGCGGTCGAAATCGCCGCCGACGACCCGCGTCGGCCCACCGCGCTGGCGGCGCTGAGTGCCCGGTATCCGCAATACCGTGAGCAGCCGCCCGCGGGACCGGTGGTGTGGATCGACGTGCACACCTGGACCGGCTGGTCAGGGAGCAACTCCGTCGATCTTCGGGCGTAGGCCGCGATCCGGCCTACGATCCCGGCATGGGGAGGCGGACGCGCCGTGCGGCCGGGGGACTGGCCGGTGTCGCGCTGCTGGTGGCCGTCGGAACGAGCCCGGCCGCCGCGGCCCCGTTGACCGCCCGGCCGCCCTACCAGTTCACCGTCCGGGCCGCGCCGGTGGAGACCTACCTGGAGTACTTCCGGGAGTTGGTGCAGGACGTCGGGTTCAGCCGGGTGCAGATCACCCACTCCGCCGGCGACGCGACCGGGCACGCCCGCGCGGTGGGCGCGGCCTACTGGTTGCTCACCGACGACGAACCGTGCCTGCTCGGCTGCGAGCCGCCGTGCCCGGAACCCACCCTGATCAACCCCACGGTGGCCCGCACCGCCAACCCGCGTGAGTGCGCCGACCGGATACCCGGCGCCGGCGCGCTGGGTTTGCCGACCACGGTGGACTCCTCGGTTCCGGCCGCCGCGCATGCCGAGGCGCGTACCCCGACCGAGGAGACCGCCGGTGCGCTGTCCCGGATGGCCGGCCCGGGCGGATCCGGGAGCCGGGTGAATGCCCTGGGCAGTTCGTCGGCCGCCGCGTTCGACCGGACCACCGATCGCTTCACCGGCAACGCGAACTCGTTCGTCGCCGACGTCGCGCTGCCCGGCGGGGGAGCGGCCACGGTGGCCAGCATGTTGTCGGTGAGCGCCGTGCCGAACGCGGTCCCGGTGGTCAGCTACCGGCTTTCGCTGACCACCTGGCGCGACGGGACCTCGACCTCCGGGGTCGACGAACAGGGCTTCAGCATCGCCGGCGAGCAGATTCCGCTGACCGACCTGGTGGGTCGGGTGAACAGCCAACTGGCCGCAGTGGGTAAGCAGCTGTCGGAGTTCGCCGACCTGGGTATCGCGGTGTTGTCCCCGGCCACCGCCTACACCGCGGAAGGTCAGCGATTCCGGGTGGCCGCGCCGGTGGTGGTCATCGGCGCGGGGCGCGACCTGGCGTTGCCCACCCCTTTGCGGGGCACCGGGCTGCGGTTGGGCAGTGCGGTCTTCGAGGGCGCGTTCAGCGCACCGGACCCACCGTTGCGTTGACCCTGGACCGCATAGGCTCGATGACGTCATGGACCTGCTGGACGGACTCAACCCCCAACAACGCGAGGCCGTCGAGCATCAGGGCGGCCCATTGCTCATCGTGGCCGGCGCCGGCTCGGGCAAGACCCGAGTGCTCACCCGGCGCATCGCCTACCTGATCAAGGCCCGCGAGGTGCGGCCGTCGCAGATCCTGGCGATCACCTTCACCAACAAGGCCGCCGGGGAGATGAAGGAACGGGTCGCCGCCGCGGTCGGGGCAGGCGCTCCGCACTGGGTGTCCACGTTCCACTCCGCGTGCCTACGCATCCTGCGTCACGACGCCAAGCGGCTGGGCTTCACCTCCGGGTTCTCCGTCTACGACGACACCGACTCCCAGCGGCTGATGAAGATGGTGCTGCGTGACCTGTCGCTGGACCCCAAGCGATTCACCCCACGCGGCGTGGCCAACGCGGTGAGCTCGGCGAAGAACGAACTGATCGACCACGAGTCATACGCCGCGCAGGCCGAGGGACCGATCCAGACCACCTATGCCGAGTGCTACGGCGAGTATCAGCGCCGGTTGCGTGGGGCCAACGCACTGGATTTCGACGACCTGATCATGACCACTGTCAACCTGCTGCAGGCGTTCCCGGACGTGGCCGAGCACTACCGGCGCCGCTTCCGACACGTGCTGGTCGATGAGTACCAGGACACCAACCACGCGCAGTACGTGCTGGTCCGCGAACTGGTCGGCGTCGAGGACGCTGAGCTGCCGCCGGGCGAGCTGTGCGTGGTGGGCGACGCGGACCAGTCCATCTACGCGTTCCGCGGCGCGACCATCCGCAACATCGCCGAGTTCGAGGCGGACTACCCCAACGCGAAGGTGATCCTGCTGGAGCAGAACTACCGCTCCACGCAGACGATCCTGTCCGCGGCCAACGCGGTGATCTCGCGCAACCCCGACCGCAAACCCAAGAACCTGTGGACCGATCGCGGCAACGGGAAGCCCATCGTCGGCTGGGTCGCCGGTGACGAGCACGAGGAGGCCACCTTCGTCGCCAACGAGGTGGACCGGCTCACCGACGACGGCGTCGCGCAGCCCCGGGACGTGGCAATCTTCTACCGCACCAACGCTGCCTCCCGGGTGTTCGAGGAGGTGTTCATCCGCGTCGGGCTGCCCTATCGGGTGGTCGGTGGGGTGCGCTTCTACGAGCGTCGCGAGGTGCGCGACGCGTTGGCCTACCTGCGGGTGCTGGCCAACCCCGAGGACGTGGTGTCGCTGCGACGCATCCTCAACGTGCCCAAGCGCGGCATCGGCGACCGCGCCGAGGCATGCGTGGATGCGCTGGCCTCGCGCGATCGGATCACCTTCTGGGCGGCGCTGCGTCGCTGCGAGGAGGCCTACGGCATCGCCACCCGATCGCTGAGGCAGGTCCGCGGTTTCGTCGACCTGCTCGATGGATTGGCCACCCTGGTGGAGGCGAACACCCCGCCGTCCACGATGCTGGAGGCGATCCTGGAGCAGACCGGGTATCTGCGCGAGTTGGAGACCTCCACCGACCCGCAGGACGCCGGCCGGGTGGAGAACCTCGCCGAGTTGGTGGCCGTCGCCCGCGAGTACGAGGAGCTGGACGCGGATTCCTCGGTGGCCGGGTTCCTGGAGCGGGTGGCGCTGGTGGCGGACTCCGATCAGTTGCCTGACGCTACGTCAGATGGCGAGCCTGTCGACGATGGCGGGCAGGTGACGTTGATGACCCTGCACACCGCGAAGGGCCTGGAGTTCCCGGTGGTGTTCCTCACCGGCTGCGAGGACGGGGTGTTCCCGCACATGCGGGCGTTGGGTGATCCGGTGGAGTTGGCCGAGGAACGGCGCCTGGCCTACGTCGGCATCACCCGCGCGCAGGACCGGCTCTACCTCACCCGCTCGGAGTTGCGGCGCAACTGGGGTACCCCGCAATGGTTCCCCGCGTCCCGGTTCCTGGAGGACATACCGTCGGACCTGGTGGACTGGAAACGCACCTCGCAACGCACGCCGCTGCAGGCGCTGGCCGCCGCGCCGTCGCCGGCCGCCCGGTCCACCGGCGGACGGCAGCTGGTGGCGAACGTGGTGTCGCTGGCGGTGGGCGACCGGGTCACCCACGACACCTTCGGTCTGGGCACGGTGGTGGGGACCGCCGGCGCGGCCGAGCGAGCCGAGGCGACGATCGACTTCGGCGACGGCGCGCCGAAACGCCTACTGCTCCGCTATGCCCCGGTGGAGAAGATCTGACCCTGCGTCGAATTGTGAAGCAGTGTCAGGGGTGCATGCCGTGCGCGCGGAGCCAGGGCATCGGGTTCACCGGGTCGCCGCCGTGCGGGCGCACCTCGAGGTGCAGGTGCGGGCCGGTGGTGTTGCCGGTGGAACCGACCCGGCCGATGACCTCGCCCATATACACGCGACCGCTGCGCACCAGCATCGCGGACTGGTGGGCGTACCAGATCTCGGTGCCGTCATCGAGGCGTTCCACGGTCTTCCAGCCGTAGGCGCCATCCCAGCCGGCGGAGATGATCGTGCCGTTGGCCACCGCGTGGATCGGGGTGCCGGTGGGGCAGGCGAAGTCCTGGCCGGTGTGGCCGTGCGACCAGAGGCCGCCGCCCTCGCCGAAGCCGGCCGTCAGGTGATAGCCGGAGACCGGCAGTCGGTACAGATGTGCCAGCGCGGCCAGTCGGGCGGCGCGCTGCTTGGCCAGCTGCAGCGTCTCGAGCAGCACGTCATGTTTCTTCTGTGCAGACGCGGCTGCCTTTTCCCGCGCGGCCAGCGCCTTGCGAGCGCGGTCGCGGCTGGCCCGGGCCTGTCCGGCGTCGAGCATGGACGCCGAGTTGTCCTTCAGGCCGAGCGCGGAGGCGCGGGCCAGGTCGGCACTACCCGCGCCCAACTGCAGGCCGCTGCCGGTGGCGTTGAGGGCGCCCACCGCGGCCACCGCGACGGCGGCGGCGCCGGCCACCAGGGCAGGCGCGCCGGGGCCGACCGCGGAGCGCGACTTGCGGCGGGCACCGGTGTGCGCCTGGCCGCGATGGGTGCTCGGGTGCAGCGGGATGACCTTGGCAAGTTCTGCTTCGGGTTCTGGGGTTGCCACGACGACCGGCTCGGGGACGGCCGGTGCCGCGATGACGAGGACGGCCGGTACCTCGAGGACAGGGACGATCGGCGCGGGATCGATGACCGGTTCGGCCGCCTTGCGACGGCGGCCGGTCCCCGTGGCGGGCACCGGGGTGCCGGGGTGAATCAGCGCCCGGGAGATCAGGCGATCCTCGATCTCGGAAATCTGCCGGCGACGTCGACCGGTGCCGGTGGCGACCTGGTCGGTGCTGGGTGCGGGGGCCGGAGTCCCCGGGGCCGGCTCGACCGACTTGCGCCGGCGGCCGGTGCCACCGGCCCTGGCCGCCTCGGCGGCGGCCGGCGGGGCCAGGACCTGCGGGACAGGAGTGGGCTGCGGGGTCGGCGGTGCCAGGACCGCAGCGGGCGGCGCGGGCTGCGGGGCCGGTGCGGGCTGCGGGGCCGGTGCGTGAGACGCCGGGCGGGCCCGTCGTCCGGTGGCCGTGATCACCTGCACGGGAGTAGCTACCGGCGTGTCGCGTGTTAGCCGGCCCGCAGGGGGTAAGGGCGTCGGCAGTGCCGCGAGGAGGTCGTCGCACTCTCGCTGTGGGCTTGCCAATTCGTCTTCGGCAAGCGCACCGAGATCGCGCGCGTGTCGGCCGGAAGGCACGGAATCGACTCCCACATTAACGGGCGAGAACGACGAGCATCACGACCGTATCGGGCCGCTGGTCATCGCCCCACGGCGGACAGGCAAAGAGCGCTCAAAGTGACGATCGTCCCGGGAAACTCATCACGCAGAGTGCCGATTTTCTGGTAATCGGTCACGCATCGTTGCGAGTTTGCAATTTCGAACCCAGGGTGAGGGACAAACCCGGACGAACCGAGACATCCACGTGAGACGTCTCGTCAGGTGATTGTTACGTTGAGTAGTCGGATGACCCCGCCAAAACAGGGGGGCGAACCCGGACGAACCGCCCGCTTAACGGGCCACTACGATCCGGCTGAGGTCGCGCCGGGGTACCCAGGGGTCGCCAGGCCGCGGCGATTAATAAGTAATCCCTCGCGGGCAGCGGCGCCCGCCGGCAGCAGATCGGTTGGACCGAAGGGCCCGGCCCGAACAGCGCCCTGCGCGGGTGCACGGACGTGAGGATCTCACTCGTGGATCTCTTCGAGTACCAGGCACGGGACCTATTCGAGAAGCACGGCGTGCCCGTGCTCGGCGGCCTGGTCGCCGAGACGCCCGCCGAGGCGCGCGCGGCAGCCGAGAAGCTGGGCGGCAAGGTCGTGGTCAAGGCCCAGGTGAAGGTGGGCGGCCGCGGCAAGGCCGGCGGCGTGAAGCTGGCCGACTCCCCGGACGACGCGGAGGCCAAGGCCTCGGCGATCCTCGGCATGGACATCAAAGGGCACACGGTGCGTCGGGTGATGCTGGCCCAGACCGCGGACATCGCCACCGAGTACTACGTGTCCTTCCTGCTGGACCGGGCCAACCGCACCTTCCTGGCCATGGCCACCACCCAGGGCGGCATGGACGTCGAGCAGGTCGCGGCGGAGACGCCGCACCTGCTGGCCAAGGTCGCCGTGGACGCCAATGTCGGCTGCGACGCGGCCAAGGCCGCCGAGATCGTCGCCGCGGCCGGTTTCCCGGCCGAGCACGCCGCCGGGGTGGCCGACGTGCTGCAGAAGCTGTGGACGGTATTCCAGTCCGAGGACGCCACGCTGGTCGAGGTCAACCCGCTGGTGGTCACCGGCGACGGCCGGATCATCGCGCTGGACGGCAAGGTCAGCCTGGACGCGAACGCCGACTTCCGGCACCCGGACCACGCCGCGCTGGAGGACAAATCCGCGGTGGACCCGCTGGAGCAACGGGCCAAGGAGAAGGACCTCAACTACGTCAAGCTGGACGGCGTCATCGGCATCATCGGCAACGGCGCGGGCCTGGTCATGTCCACCCTCGACGTGGTCGCCTACGCGGGCGAGGCGCACGGCGGCGTCAAGCCCGCCAACTTCCTGGACATCGGCGGTGGCGCGTCGGCCGAGGTGATGGCCAACGGGCTGGACATCATCCTGTCCGACCCGGCGGTGCGCAGCGTGCTCGTGAACGTCTTCGGCGGCATCACCGCCTGCGACGCGGTGGCCAACGGCATTGTGTCCGCGCTCGGTCTGCTGGAGAGCCAGGGCACGCCCGTGACCAAGCCGTTGGTTGTCCGGCTGGACGGCAACAACGCCGATGAGGGCCGTCGGATCCTCCACGAGGCGAACCTGTCCGTGGTCGAGATGGTGGACACGATGGACGGCGCTGCCGCCCGCGTCGCCGAGCTCGCCGCCCGCTGACCCCGCCCGCCCACCCAGTAACTAAGGACATCGCGACATGGCCATTTTTCTGACCGAGAACTCGCGGATCGTCGTGCAGGGCATGACGGGGTCCGAGGGACGTAAGCACACCCAGCGCATGCTGGCCTCCGGGGCGCAGGTCGTCGGCGGCGTGACGCCGGGTAAGGGGGGCCAGAAGGTCGAGTTCGAGGGCGCGACGCTGCCGGTGTTCAATTCGGTCGCCGACGCCGTCAGCGAGGGCGCCGCGAACGTCACCGTCGTCTTCGTGCCTCCGAGGTTCACCAAGGGCGCGGTGATCGAGGCGATCGACGCCGACGTAGCGCTGATCGTCACGATCACCGAGGGTGTTCCGGTGCATGACACCGCCGCGTTCCACGCCTACAACGTGGCGCGTGCGGGTGTCAGCCGGATCATCGGCCCGAACTGCCCCGGCATCATCAGCCCCGGGAAATCCAACGCGGGGATCATCCCCGCCGACATCTCCGGCCCCGGCCCGATCGGCCTGGTCTCGAAGTCCGGCACGCTGACCTACCAGATGATGTACGAGCTGCGCGATTACGGTTTCACCACCGGCGTCGGCATCGGCGGTGACCCGGTCATCGGCACCACGCACATCGACTGCCTGCGGGCGTTCCAGGACGACCCGGAGACCAAGGCGATCGTGATGATCGGCGAGATCGGTGGCGACGCCGAGGAGCGGGCCGCAGAGTTCATCAAGTCCTACGTGACCAAGCCGGTGGTCGGCTACGTGGCCGGCTTCACCGCCCCCGAGGGCAAGACCATGGGCCATGCCGGCGCCATCGTCTCCGGCTCGTCGGGCACCGCCGCGGCCAAGAAGGAAGCGCTCGAGGCGGTCGGGGTCAAGGTCGGCAAGACGCCGTCGGAGGCCGCGCGGCTGATGGCCGAAATCGTGAACTCGCTCTGACCCGGCCGGCCGCTGTCTGACGGCGGGTCAGCCGACGGGGTTCTCGGTCCAGATGTACCAGGGGCCCTGCAGGTGCTGCAGGGTCTGCATGTAGGTGTCGGCCGGCGGGACCGGCGTGTTCGGCGGGATGTAGGCCATGCCATTGCGGCCCAGTGAGCCGACGCCGCGGTCGAACTGGAAATACACGATGCTGTCGGCGGATTGAACAGCGCGGATGCGGTAGGTGCCCACCCGACCGAGGTCGCCCTGGTGCGCGGCGGCGTCCACCGGGTCGGGTGCGGCGAGCACGGCACGGGCGACGTCGCCGAGGTCATCCTGCGCGAGGCTGAACCGCGCGCGCAGCGGCGCGTGGGCGCTGAACAGCGCGAGGACCAGGGCGGCCCCGACCGGCGCGACCAGCCACCAGCAGCCGAGGTGCTCGCGGCGGACCATCGTCGCGGCCAACCGGCCGGTCCAGATCAGCGCACAGCCCGCCAACAACACCAACGGCACGGTCGCGTCGGTCAGCTCGAAGGCCGGCCGGCTCCAGATCCACGCCAGCCACAGCGTGAACAGCACACAGAAGCCGTGGAAGAACCAGCGCGGCGGATCGACCTCCCAGCGCTGTATCGGTCCGGGGGCGAGCGCCACGCCGCCGACCGCGTCGTCCCCGGACTGCCGCGGTGGGGCAATGCGCCAAACGCCCGTCACCCCTCGATCAAGACACATCGGGCGTCAGCAGCAAACGGTTTTCAGCGAACTCACTGCGAACCTGCACCCGAGGCAAACGTCGGCAAGCCGGGTGTCGGTGCGTGTTTCCGGTGCGCCCGGGCACCAAAGTTGTCCGGTGGTCACGATCCTGGCGCCGGCACCGCAAAGGACGGGTGCGGGGCTTGCGGATCCCGGATCGCGTTGGCCGGCGGCCTTCGGGTTGCTCGCGGCGTTGATCTCGACGGCGGTCGGACTGGCTGTGCTGGGTGCAATCAGTCTGTTGCTGTGGGCCACCGGCCCGGACTCGGTCGGTAGCCCGAGCGGGCCGTTCCGCACGGGTTCCTGGTTCTGGTTGTTGGGGCAGCGGACGGAAACGCACCTCCCCGCGGGTCGGCTGCAGTTGGCCCCGTTGGGTCTCACCGCGGTGCTCGCGGTGGTCGCGGTACGGGCGGCGGGGTGGGCCGCCCGTACCGCGCGGGCCCACGAGACCGGACCCGCGCTGAGCGTGGTGGGCGGTTTCACCGGTGGCTGCGGTGTGCTGGCGGTGGTCGCGGCGCACGAGACGTCGCCACATGGGCTGAGCGTGGCCGCGATGCCCGCGATGCGTGCGGCGCTGCTGTTCGCCCTGCTGACCTCGCTGATTGGGGTCGCCCCGCACACCTGGGAATGGGCACAGTTCGCCGCGCAATGGCGGACCCGGGCCCGGCCGGTGCTGCGCGCGACCGCGACGGCGAGCCTGGTGCTGTTCGGGGGCGGCGCACTGGTGGTCGCGGTCTGCCTGGCTGTGCACAACGAGGCCATGGCCGAGGTCTTCGACCGCACCGGTGGCGGCAACAGTGGCTTTCTCGGTCTGACGCTGGTCAATTTGATTTTCCTGCCGAACGCGACCTGCTGGGCGGTGGGCTTCGCGTCCGGTCCCGGCGTTGCGTTGGCCGCCGACGCACATCTGGATTTCCGGGGCATGGACGCCGGTACGCTGCCCGGCCTGCCGCTGACCGCCGGGCTGCCGCAGCCGGGGTCGTTGGGCTGGCTCGCCTGGCTGCCGATGCTGGTGCCGCTGGCCGCGGGGTTGGCCGCCGGCTGGGCGATCGCGCCGGACATTCGCCGTCCGGTGCGTGGCACGTTGGTGCCGACCGCGTCCGCGGCCGGACTGACCGGGTTGCTGGTCGGGGCGGTGTGCTGGCTGTCGGCCGGTGACGGCGGCGGGCGGCTGACCCAGTTCGGCCCGTCGGGCTGGCAGGTCGGCGGGTCTGTCGCGGCGGAGTTGTTGCTGATCGGGCTGCCGGTGGCGGCGATCCGATTGGCCGTCACCCGGCACCGTGCGCCGGTCACCGTGCCGGCCCCGCGCACCTCCGCGGAACAACTGCCCGCACCGGTCGTTCCGGACGATGAGGCGAACCGCTTCCCGCCGATGGACCTGGAGGACCTGGAGGACACCCAGGAGATCCCGGTCATCCGGCAGTCCGACGACGCCGCAACCGTCGAGGTGCTCGAGGACCTCGAGGACACCCAGCCCATCCCGGTGGTCCGAGCCGACTGAGCAGCGCTCCGCCTCGCCCGGATATCGTGGGCGTGAAGGCACATGTCGGCGTCGGGGAGCAGGTAGTGGTGGACCGCCCGGCCCGTTTGGTGGTGCTCGTCTCGGGGTCGGGGACCAATCTGCAGGCGTTGCTGGACGCCGCTGCCGACCCGGCCTGGGGTGCGCAGATCGTGGCGGTGGGCGCCGACCGGGACGACATCGAGGCGCTGGCGCGGGCGGAGCGCGCCGGCGTGGCGACCTTCGTCGAACGCATCGCCGACCACGCCACCCGGCAGGACTGGGACACCGCGCTGACCAAGGCGATCGCGGCGCACGAGCCGGACCTGGTGGTCTCCGCCGGGTTCATGCGCATGCTGGGCGCGGCCTTCCTGGCCGCGTTCGGCGGCCGCTGCGTGAACACCCACCCTGCGCTGCTGCCGTCATTCCCCGGCGCGCACGGAGTGCGGGACACGCTGAGCTACGGCGTGAAGGTCAGCGGGCTGACCGTGCACCTGGTGGATGCCGGGGTGGACACCGGGCCGATCATTGCCCAGCAGGTGGTCCCGGTGCTGGACGACGACGACGAAACGAGCCTGCACGAACGCATCAAGGTCGCCGAACGGGCGCTGCTGGTCGAGGTGATCGGCCGGATGGCCCGGGATGGATATCGAGTGGACGGCCGCCAGGTGCGGTTGGGTGTCGACAAGGGAGCAACACGGTGAGTGAGTCCGAGGACCGGCGCGCGGTACGCCGGGCGCTGGTCAGCGTCTTCGACAAGACCGGCCTGATCGACCTGGCGCAGGGGTTGCACGCTGCCGGGGTGGCCATCGTGTCCACCGGGTCCACCGCAGCAAAGATCGCCGCGGCCGGCGTGCCGGTGACGCCGGTGGAGGAGCTCACCGGGTTCCCGGAGTGCCTGGAGGGTCGGGTGAAGACGCTGCACCCGCGGGTGCACGCCGGGATCCTGGCCGACCTGCGCAAGGAGGAGCACGCCGCGCAGCTCGCCGAGCTCGGGGTGGAGGCCTTCGAACTGGTCGTGGTCAACCTCTACCCGTTCACCGAGACGGTGGCCTCCGGCGCCGAGCCCGACGAGTGCGTGGAGCAGATCGACATCGGCGGGCCGTCCATGGTCCGCGCGGCGGCGAAGAACCACCCGTCGGTGGCCGTGGTGGTCGACCCGGCCCGCTACGGCGAGGCGCTCGACGCGGTCAACTCCGGCGGCTTCACCCTGTCCGCCCGGCAACGGCTGGCGGCGGCCGCGTTCCAGCACACCGCCGAGTACGACGTGGCCGTGGCCTCCTGGATGAGCTCGCAGTTCCCCGACGACCCGGACCAGCCCTGGCCGTCGTGGACGGGGGACACCTGGACCCGGGCCGCCGTGCTGCGCTACGGGGAGAACCCGCACCAGTACGCGGCGCTGTACAAGGGCCGCCGCCAGGGCCTGGCCGGCGCCGAACAGCTGCACGGCAAGGAGATGTCCTACAACAACTACGTCGACACTGACGCGGCCGTGCGGGCCGTGTACGACTTCGTGATCCCGTGTGTGGCGATCATCAAGCACACCAACCCGTGTGGCATCGCGGTCGCCTGGGACATCGCCGAGGCGCACCGGCTGGCCAATGCCTGCGATCCGGTCTCCGCCTTCGGCGGGGTCATCGCCAGCAACCGCGCGATAACCCTGGAGATGGCCGAACAGATCGCCGAGGTGTTCACCGAGGTGGTGTGCGCGCCGGAGTTCGAGCCGGATGCGCTGGAGCTGCTGCGCAGCAAGAAGAACCTGCGGCTGCTGCAGCTGCCGTTCCCGCCGCGCGACGGCCTGGAGTTCCGCCCGATCTCCGGTGGGGTGCTGGTGCAGACCTGGGACCGCCTCGACGGCGAGGGTGACGGCCCGTCAGAATGGCAGATCGTCATCGGGAAGCCTTCCGACCAGGACACCATGGCTGACCTGGAGTTCGCCTGGCGGGCCGTCCGCGCGGTGAAGTCCAACGCCATCCTGCTGGCCCACGACGGCGCCACCGTCGGGATCGGCATGGGCCAGGTGAACCGGGTGGATTCCGCACGCCTTGCGGTGTCCCGGGCCGGGGATCGGGCCGTCGGCTCGGTCGCCGCCTCCGACGCGTTCTTCCCGTTCCCCGACGGCCTGCAGGTGCTGGTCGACGCCGGGGTCAAAGCCGTCGTCCAGCCGGGTGGATCGGTCCGCGACGAAGAGGTGATCGAGGCGGCGAAGAAGGCCGGGATCACCATGTACTTCACCGGGACCCGGCACTTCGCCCACTAGTCCGGTGACCAGTCCGGTGCAGCCGACGCCGTTGCTCGCGGCGCTGGAGCGACTGCGGTTGGACGGGGCGATCTTCTTCCGGGCCGAGTTCACCGAGAGCTGGGCGCTGCACTCCCCGGTGCGGGACATGACCGGTGTGATCCGGCCCGGCGCCGATCGGCTGATCCTGTTCCACATCGTGGCCGCCGGTCGGTGCTGGGTGGAAGTCGAGGGCGGCGAGCGACACTGGGCCGGTCGCGGCGACGTGATCGTGCTGCCCTACGGCGACGACTACGTGATGGGTGGCGTGGGCCCGGCCGAGCGCGTGCCGCTGGTGACCCTGATGGCGCGTCCGCCGTGGGAGACCATGCCGGTGCTCGTGCACGGCGCGGGTGGCGCGCGCACCGACGTGGTGTGTGGGTACTTGTACTCCGAGGACCCGCTGTTCGACCCGAACCTGCGCGCGTTCCCGCCCGCCTTCGTGGTGACGCTGCCCGACGGACCGGCCAAGACCTGGGTGCGGGCCGGCATCGAACTC
Source organism: Sporichthyaceae bacterium (assembly GCA_036493475.1). Lineage (NCBI taxonomy): Bacteria > Bacillati > Actinomycetota > Actinomycetes > Sporichthyales > Sporichthyaceae > Sporichthyaceae bacterium. The sequence goes on from DASXPS010000049.1 coordinate 60,383, forward strand.
GCCCTGGCCACCACCGGGCGCACGCTGCCGTCGGACCCGGTCTCCACGCGGTTGCCGGAGTTGTTGCTGATCGAGGTGCTGCGGGTGCACCTGGCCGATGCCCCGGCCACGGACCACGGGTGGGTCGCCGCGCTGCGGGACCCGGTGCTGGCCCCCGCGATGGCCGCGCTGCACGCGCACCCGGAGCAGAAGTGGACGGTTGCCGACCTGGCCGCCGCCGTGACCGTGTCGCGCTCGGTCCTCGACGAACGGTTCCGCACCGTGCTCGGGCGTTCACCGATCAAGTACCTGACGGAGTGGCGGATGCACGTCGCGCAGGACCTGCTGACCGCCACCGACCTCAGCGTCGCGGCGGTCGGTCGTCGGGTCGGCTACGACTCCGAAGAGGCGTTCAGTCGGGCGTTCAAACGGGCCCGGGGCAGCGCGCCCGGAGCCTGGCGGCTCCGGGCGCGAGCCGGGGTCAGCTCACCCGCGCCGCCCCGGTGAGCACCAACGGGTTCGGATAGTCCTCGCAGTGCTGGTAGGCGTAGGTGAGCCGGACCAGCCCGTTGCGACCGACCACGAACTCCTTCACCGCGCGCCAGGGGTCATCGACGATGGGCTTGCCGGCCGCGCGCCGGTCCGCCTGGAAGGCCATGCCGACCTCCCGGGCGTGCGCCCAGTACTCGATCGGCGCCTCGGGCAGGATCCGCTCGAGCTGCCACTGGCCGACCCGGTAAGCCCGGTACGCCTGGTGCTCGGGGTCGCAGAGCACCGGGCAGGGCAGTTCGTACTCGGCGTGGTACGCCGCGGCACGCGCCGGCTCGCCCTGGCTGATGATCACCGGGGTGAGCCCGGCGTCGAGGTACTGCGGCAGTTCGGCCCGCAGCCGGGCGGCGCGCTCGAACCCGCACCAGCAGCCGAAGTGGCGCCAGAACATCAGCAGGGCCGGGCCGTTGCTCCAGAACTCCACCAACCGGCGCTCCCGTCCGGTGTGGTCGAGCAGCGTCGCGTCCGGTGCCGGGGTGCCCGGCGGGAGTGGGTTGCCCTCGCTCTCGTGCGGGCCGGCGGTCCACCGCGCCAGCCATTCCGCCTCGGCGGCGGTAATCAGTTCGTGGGTCGGTTCCATGGTGCGGTTCTCCTTGAGTCTCGTCGCTGTCGAGAGTCCATGCTTGTCGCGTAGCCGCGCCCTGACCCTGACTCAGGCACCGGCGTCCTTGACCGGGACGCGGCACTTCGCGCACCGACACCCTGCGCACCGATCAGCAAAATTTTTCCTCGCCGATCCGGGCTGAACACCACCGAACCGGGACAAGCGCGTCTCATCCGTTCGGCCGGCGTGTGAAACAAACCTTGCGGGGCCGCGCAGGCCTGCCTGTACTGCTGCAAACGGGTGATGGTCCGGGTGGCGGGAGGGACTGTGCGGCAGACGCGCGCGGGCAAGGACGGAGTTGTCGACCAGGTCGACACGGATGCCTTGCCGACCTTCGATCTCGTCGCTTCGGACCTCGAGGCGAGCGGGGACAACCCACCGATGTTCGACTTCGGCCCGGACCCGGAGAGGCCCGCGAACGCTCCGGTGGCCGCGTTGCCGCCGTGGATGCGGGCCACCGCACCGGCTGTCCCGGCGATCGAGGGCGAGTCAGATTCGGGCCGCCGCGGGCGTGCGCTACCCCGCGCCCGCACCCACCGGCGCCCTCCGGCGACCACGACCGCGGTGTTCGAGGCCCCTGTGCTGGAGGCCCGGGCGGTCGAACTTCCGGTCGAGACCCCGTCGCAGGCCCCGCAAACCGTCGCCCAGGCGGCTGCGGCCGCGCGCTTCCTGACCGTCGAGGGCGACATCGCCGCCGAGGTCGCGCCCGCGGTACCGGCCCCGGCGCAGCCGGCGGTTCCCGCCCCCAGCCGCGTCGCCGCGGCACCGCCTGCGCGTGGCGACAAGGTCCGTCGGGTCACCACCTGGGCGGGCCTGACCATGGTGCTCGCCGGTGGCGTCGGCGCGCTCTACGTCGGGATGGCCGGCGGTTCGAGCTCCGCGACCCCGCTGCCCGCCTCGCAGTTGGCCGCTGGGCAGTGGGTGATGGACAACGTCGGTGCGACCGCCTCGCTGCTCGCCCCCACCTCGGTGGCCAAGGCGCTGACCAAGGACGGCTTCGACGCCGGCCGGGTCATTCCCTATGCTGACGGCCCGTCAGGTTCCACCGGTTCGGTGACGAACCCGCAGTGGAATTGCTGCAACGTGCTGTTCGTCAGCTCCCCGGTGGGCGACAGCTCGGTACGCGACGGTCTCCCGGTGGCGCTACGCCCGGCCTACGACCAGTCCCGCGCGCTGGCCTCGTTCACCTCCGACGGCCAGACCACCGAGCTGCGTCAGGTGCTCAACGGCACCAGCGCGGAGATCACCGCATCGCTGAACAGTGAGCACACCGTGCTGGTGAACGCCGGCAAGGAAGTGTTGGCCAGCAAGAAGCTGCACCTGAGTGCGGCGGCCACGCAGGCGGTCAAGGACGGGCAGGTCGACTCCCGGGTGTTGCTGGCGATCGTCGGCATCGCCGCCCGGCACGACGTCTGGGTGCTGGACTTCCCGATCGGCGACGCGGAGACCGCCGTCGACGGCCTGGCCCGCGAGGTGCGCATCGACAAGATGGACGGCAAGCCGCTGGCCGCGGGCAGTGCCGCGGTCAGCGACGCGGACGCCTTCCTGAACATGCAGGTGGACCCGTACAAGCCGGCCGGCATGCAGTTGTCCGATCCGGATGGCAGCGGAACGTCGTTGTTGGTCATCCGCTACGACGCTCCGGGTCCGCTGGGCCTGATCACGCCGCGCAGCCAGTAAGCGGCGCCGCCTAGACTTCCCCGCGGACGGCACGCGACGCGGGGAGAACCACGGTGGGCGCACGGATTCTGGACGGCAAGGCCACCGCGGCCGCGATCCGCGCCGAACTGCGGGAGCGGGTCGGCGTGCTGGCGGACCGCGGCGTGCTGCCGGGGCTGGGCACGGTACTCGTCGGCGATGACCCCGGTAGCCACTCCTACGTCGCGGGCAAGCACCGCGACTGCGCCGAAATCGGCATCGCCAGCTTCCGCCGCGACCTGCCGGCCACCGCCACCCAAGCCGAGGTCGAGCAGGCCGTGGCCGAGCTCAACGCCGACCCCGCGTGCACCGGGTTCATCGTGCAACTGCCGTTGCCCAAGGGCCTGGACGCCAACCGGGTGCTGGGCCTGGTCGACCCGACCAAGGATGCCGACGGTCTGCACCCGACCAACCTCGGCAAGTTGGTGCTCGGTGAGGACGCGCCGCTGCCCTGCACTCCGGTGGGCATCGTCGAGTTGCTCAGCCGTTACGACATTAAGCTCGGCGGCGCCGAGGTGACGGTGATCGGGCGTGGCATCACCGTCGGGCGCCCCCTCGGGCTGCTGCTGACGCGGCGCTCCGAGAACGCCACCGTGACGCTCTGCCACACGGGCACCAGGGACCTCGGTGCGCACACCCGTCGGGCCGACATCGTGGTCGCGGCCGCCGGCGTGCGCGGCCTGGTCACCGCGGACATGCTCAAGCCCGGTGCGATCGTGTTGGACGTCGGCACCTCCCGCTCCTCCGACGGCAAGCTCGTCGGTGACGTCGACCCCGGCGCGGCCGAGGTGGCCGGTTGGCTGGCCCCCATGCCCGGCGGCGTGGGCCCGATGACCCGCGCGATGCTGGTCAACAACGTGGTGCTGGCCGCGGAGCGGGCCTCGGCATGACCGGTCGGCATGGCCGTGCGGAGGCGCCCGAGGAGGCGCCGGTACGTCGGCGCATGGTGCCGACCGAGCTGCTGATCGGGGAGTGGCCACTGTTGGCGGTGCTCGGCGTGTGTCTGGCCGGGCTGATCGTGGTGCTCGACAACCACTTCCGGCGGGGCACCGTGCTGTTCGCCGGCGGACTGGTGCTGGCCGCCGGATTGCGTCTGGTGCTGCCCACTCCGGAGGCCGGGTCGTTGGCCGTTCGCTCTCGGTTCACCGACGTGCTGACGTTGGGCGCGCTGGGGCTGGGTGTGCTGCTCACCGCCCTGGTGGTGCCCGCACCGACATGAGCTAGAGTTCGACGAAATCTCTTGATGCCGAGATATTCCCGAGGCCTGCCGAGGGAACAAATAACACTTTTCGGGTAGCTGCAGCGAAGGGAACAGCAGGATGGCGCGCAAGGGCAAGGTCACCGTTGTCGGAGCCGGCTACTACGGATCGACCACCGCGCTCCGCCTGGCGGAGTTCGACATCTTCGAAGAGGTCGTGCTCACCGACATCGTGGAGGGCAAGGGAGAGGGCCTGGCCCTGGACATGAACCAGTCCCGGCCGATCGAGGGCTTCGAGACCAAATTGACCGGCGCCACCACCACCGCCGACGGCGACGGCTACGAGAAGACCGCGGGCTCGGACATCGTGGTGATCACCGCGGGTCTGCCACGCAAGCCGGGCATGAGCCGCATGGACCTCATCGAAACCAACGCCAAGATCGTGCGCGGCGTTGCGGAGAACATCGTCAAGCACTCCCCGGACGCGGTCATCGTCGTGGTGTCCAACCCGCTGGACGAGATGACCGCACTGACCCAGCTCGCCTCCGGCCTACCGAAGGCCAAGGTCATCGGTCAGGCGGGCATGCTGGACACCGCGCGGTTCACCAACTTCGTCGCGGAATCCCTCGGCGTCGAGGTTGCCGCGGTGACCACCCTGACGCTCGGCTCGCACGGCGACACCATGGTGCCGGTGCCCAGCGCCTGCTCCGTCAACGGCAAGCCGCTGGCCGACCTGCTCTCCGCCGAGGAGATCGAGGACCTGGTGGTGCGCACCCGTAACGGTGGCGCCGAGGTCGTCGCGCTGCTCAAGACCGGCTCGGCGTACTACGCCCCGTCGGCCGCCGCGGCCCGCATGGTCAAGGCCATCGCCACCGACTCCGGGCAGACCATGCCGGTGTGTGCCTGGGTGGACGGCGAGTACGGCATCGCCGGGGTTTACCTCGGGGTGGAGGCCGAGCTGGGTGCGGGCGGCATCAAGAAGGTCGTCGAGCGCAATCTGACGGACAGTGAGCTGGCCGCGCTGAAGGAGGCCGCCGAGGCCGTGCGCGCCAAGCAGGCCGACGTCGCCGACCTGTAAGTACCCGTAGCGTCCGAAGAACAGTGTCCGGGCGCCCACCATTTGTCGGACGCAACGAGATCAAAGAGGGAACCGCACGATGGCGAAGATCAAGGTCGCGAATCCCGTCGTCGAACTCGACGGCGACGAGATGACGCGCATCATCTGGGCGTTCATCAAGGAGCAGTTGATCCTGCCCTACCTGGACATCGACCTGAAGTACTACGACCTGGGCATTGAGGCGCGCGACGCCACCGACGATCAGATCACCATCGACTCGGCCAACGCCATCAAGAAGTACGGCGTGGGCGTGAAGTGCGCGACCATCACCCCGGACGAGGCACGGGTCTCCGAGTTCGGCCTGAAGGAGATGTGGAAGTCCCCGAACGGGACCATCCGCAACATCCTCGGCGGCGTGATCTTCCGGGAGCCGATCGTCATCTCCAACATCCCGCGGTTGGTGCCGGGCTGGACCAAGCCGATTGTGATTGGCCGTCACGCTTTCGGTGACCAGTACCGGGCCACCGACCTGGTGGTGCCCGGCGAGGGCAAGCTCACGCTGACCTTCACGCCCAAAGACGGGTCCGCACCGATCGAGCTGAATGTTTTCGACTTCCCCGGCGGTGGCGTGGCGATGGCCATGTACAACCTGGACGACTCGATTCGCGATTTCGCCCGGGCCTCGCTGCGCTACGGCCTGGAGCGCAACTACCCGGTGTACATGTCGACGAAGAACACGATCTTGAAGCGCTACGACGGACGCTTCAAGGACATCTTCGCCGAGGTGTTCGCGGCCGAGTTCGAGCAGGCCTTCAAGGAGGCCGGGCTCACCTATGAGCACCGCCTGATCGACGACATGGTCGCCGCGTCCCTGAAGTGGGAGGGCGGTTACGTCTGGGCGTGCAAGAACTACGACGGCGACGTCCAGTCCGACACCGTCGCGCAAGGTTTCGGCTCACTCGGACTGATGACCAGCGTGTTGATGACCGCCGACGGCAAGACGGTCGAGGCGGAGGCCGCGCACGGCACCGTCACCCGCCACTACCGCCAGCACCAGCAGGGCAAGCCGACCTCCACCAACCCGATCGCCTCGATCTTCGCCTGGACCCGGGGGCTTGCCGCCCGTGGCCGGATGGACGAGACCCCCGAGGTCTCGAGCTTCGCGGAGACGCTGGAGCGCGTCTGTATCGAGACGGTGGAAAG
>DASXPS010000050.1 GCA_036493475.1 Sporichthyaceae bacterium
CTCGCGAAGATTGCCGAGGCCACGCGCGCCTTGGTGTCCTGGGCCACGGCGACGAGCACGATGCCCGCGATCACCGATGCCGGAAATATCCCCAGGTGCAGCCAACCGCGAAGCCGCGGTTTGACCACCGCCTCCACCCGATCCAGCACCATCGTCACACCCCCAGGTTACGGTACCGTAGGTTAGCGCGACGCGAATCAACACGGCCGGGGGAATGGCCCCAGGCCGTATGGTGATCGCGTGTCCGCGCGGTCCGCTCTGCGAGCAGCTCGAGTACCGGCGCGGGAGGTGCGCGCCCGGTTGAAGGAATTGGCCTACCGGGCTTATGAACGGCGGCTGACCGGGCGGCTGCCCGCGGACCGAGCGCCACGCCACGTCGGGGTCATCCTGGATGGCAACCGCCGCTGGGCCAAGGCGGCCGGCGGACGGCCCGAACACGGCCACCAGGCCGGTGCGGACAAGATCCACGAATTGCTGCGGTGGTGCGCCGACGCCAACGTCGAATTGGTCACGCTGTGGTTGCTGTCCACTGACAACTTGACCCGGCCGGCCGAGGAACTGCAGCCGCTGTTGCGGATCATTGAACGCACGGTGAGCGAGCTGGTCGCCGCCGGTTGGCGGGTGCATCCGGTGGGCGCGGTGGACCTGCTGCCCAGCCAGACCGCGCGGGTGCTCAAGGACGCCGCGGACGCGACCGCCAACAACCCCGGTCTGATGGTGAATGTGGCGGTCGGGTACGGCGGTCGGCGGGAGATTGCCGATGCGGTGCGCTCGCTGTTGCACGAGCAGGCCAAGCGGGGCACCTCGATCGAGGAACTGGCCGAGGTGCTCGACGTCGAGCACATCGCCGAGCACCTCTACACGCGCGGCCAACCCGATCCGGACCTGGTCATCCGAACCTCCGGTGAACAACGGCTGTCCGGTTTCCTGCTCTGGCAGAGCGCGCACTCGGAGTTCCACTTCTGTGAAGTGCATTGGCCGGATTTCCGGCGGGTCGATTTCCTGCGGGCATTGCGCGAGTACGCGCGTCGGGACCGGCGTTTCGGCGGCTGACAGAGTCCCGACATGTCCTGACATGTCGGTCGTGCCGGCATCCACCGTTCGGTCGGAGATGGCGTGTCAGCCGGATTTCGCCACACCTGCGGCGTACCGTCGAAGGCGTCGGAGCGCATTCCTGCGGTCCGATCCGGGAGGCCGTCGTTGCCCACAAAGCAGCGGTTCTTCTCCGCCGATGTTTGGCTGAGAAAGGGGCCGGTACCGGGCCCCTGTGGCCACGACCGGTTCAGCGCTGAGACCCTGCGCGGCGTCGGTACCCCATCCGCGCCCGGAGCGCATCGTGGCCAATGCAAGTCGTCGCCGCCCGCCCAGGAACGCCCGCCGCACCTACGTCCTGGACACCAGCGTTCTGCTCTCCGACCCCCGGGCGATGACCCGGTTCGCTGAGCACGAGGTCGTCATCCCGATCGTCGTCATCACCGAACTCGAGGCCAAGCGCCACCACCCCGAACTCGGCTTCTTCGCCCGTTCCGCGCTGCGCATGCTGGACGAGTTGCGCATGGAGCACGGCCGGCTCGACTCGCCGCTGCCGGTCAACGACGCCGGCGGCACCCTGATCGTCGAGCTCAACCACACCGATGTCGACGTGCTGCCGCCCGGCTTCCGCCTCGGTGACAACGACACCCGCATCCTCGCCGTGGCACGCAACTTCGCCGCCGAGGGCCGCGAGGTCACCGTGGTCTCCAAGGACCTGCCGATGCGGGTCAAGGCCTCGGCGGTGGGGCTGATCGCGGAGGAGTACCACGCGGACCTGCCGGTCGAGGCCGGCTGGACCGGCATCGTCGAAGTGGACGTGCCCTCCAGCGCCCTCGATCAGCTCTATCACGATACCGAGATCGAGCTTGACGCAGCGTCAGACATGCCGTGCCACACGGGTTTGGTGTTGCTCTCCGAACGCGGCTCGGCGCTGGGCCGGGTGCTGCCCAACAAGAAGGTGCGGCTGGTCAAGGGCGACCGGGACGCATTCGGGCTGCGTGGACGCAGCGCCGAACAGCGCATCGCGCTGGATCTGCTGCTGGACCCCGAGGTGGGCATCATGTCCATCGGCGGGCGGGCCGGTACCGGCAAGTCCGCGCTGGCCATGTGCGCGGGCCTGGAGGCGGTGATGGAGCGCCGCCAGCACCGCAAGGTCCTGGTGTTCCGTCCGCTCTACGCCGTCGGCGGGCAGGACCTGGGCTACCTGCCGGGTTCGGAGTCGGAGAAGATGGCGCCCTGGGCACAGGCGGTGTTCGACACCCTCGGCGCGCTGGTCGCGCCGGAGGTGGTTGAGGAGGTGCTGGCCCGCGGCATGCTCGAGGTACTGCCGCTCACCCACATCCGCGGCCGCTCGCTGCACGACGCGTTCGTCATCGTCGATGAGGCGCAGTCGTTGGAGCGCAACGTGCTGCTCACCGTGCTCTCCCGGATCGGCGCGGGCTCCCGCGTCGTACTCACCCACGACGTCGCGCAGCGCGACAACCTGCGGGTGGGTCGACACGACGGCGTGGTCGCGGTGGTGGAGACGCTCAAGGGCCACCCGCTGTTCGCGCACGTCACGCTGACCCGCTCCGAGCGTTCCCCGATCGCCGCCCTGGTCACCGAGATGCTCGAAGCCCCCATCGAGCACTAACCCGACCCCCCGACCACACCGCCACCGTGGCGTCCGAAGAAGAGTGTCCGCGCACCCTCACTTCGTCGGACGCAACGGGGTTTCAGGGGTGGGTCATGCGCTGGACGTCCAGGGCGGCATCGAGGTCGGCAGCGGTGATGCGGCCGGCCTCGACGTGCCCGCGGGCGATGACCACCTCACGGATGGTGCGCTTCTCCTTCAACGCCTGTTTCACCACCGCGGCCACCTCCTCATAGCCCAGGGCCCGGTTCAGCGGGGTAGCGATGGACGGTGAGGACTCGGCCAGCTCGCGGCAGTGCTCGACGTTGGCGGTGATGTCGGCAACGCAGCGCGCGGCCAGTAATCGGCAGGCATTCGCCAGCAGCCGGATCGAGCCGAGGCTGTTGCGGGCCAGTACCGGCAGCATCACGTTGAGCTCGAAATTGCCTGCGGCACCGGCAAAAGCGACGGTCGCGTCGTTGCCGATCACCTGCGCGCAGACCATCGAAACGGCTTCGGGTACTACCGGATTCACCTTGCCGGGCATGATCGAACTGCCCGGCTGTAGGTCCGGCAGGTTGATCTCGCCCAGGCCGGTTCGTGGGCCGGAGCCCATCCAGCGCAGGTCGGTGCAGATCTTGTAGAGCCCGACGGCGATGGTGCGCAGCTGCCCGGACAGCTCGACCAAACCGTCGCGGGCGCCCTGCGCCTCGAAGTGGTTGCGCGCCTCGGTGAGTGGCAAGCCGGTGGTCCGCGCGAGATCCGCGATGACCTTGGCGGCGAAGCCGGGCGGGGTGTTGATGCCGGTGCCCACCGCGGTTCCGCCGAGGGGCAGTTCGGCGAGGCGGGGTAGCGCGGCGTGCAGTCGTTCGATGCCGTTGCGCACCTGTGTCGCGTAGCCACCGAATTCCTGACCCAGCGTCACGGGCGTGGCGTCCATCAGGTGCGTGCGGCCGGACTTCACCACGTCGACGTACTCCGCCGCCTTGGCGCCCAGCGCAGCGGTCAGTATCTCCAGCGCCGGCACCAGGTCGTGCACCACTGCCTCGGTGGCGGCGACGTGGATGGAGGACGGGAACACGTCGTTGGACGACTGCGAGGCGTTCACGTGGTCGTTGGGATGCACCGGCGCGCCCAGCCGCTCGGTGGCCAACGTGGCGATCACCTCGTTGGCGTTCATGTTCGATGAGGTCCCCGACCCGGTCTGGAACACGTCGACCGGGAATTCGGCGTCCCACTGATTGCCGGCCACCTCCTCGGCGGCGGCCACAATCGCTTTGGCGCGCTCGGCGTCCAGCACCCCGAGTTCGGCGTTCACCCGCGCCGCCGAGGCCTTGATCAGCCCCAACGCCCGGATGTGCGCCGGCTCCAACCGTTCCCCGGACACCGGGAAGTTCTCCACCGCCCGCTGCGTCTGCGCCGCGTACTTGGCCGCCGCGGGCACCCGCACTTCGCCCATCGAGTCATGATCAACTCTGAACCCCTGTGCATCCATGCTGCCCATCCTTCCCCGCCCCTCCACGCCCACCTCCGTTGCGTCCGAAGATCGGTGGGTTCCCGGACACTCTTCTTCGGACGCAACGCGGGTTGGGAGAGGGCGGTTTTCCACAGTGCGACGATGTGCCCGCGCGGGCGTTGCCGGCCGGCGAGAGTTGCCGCGTGACCCTTGAGCCCTCCCGGCCCGCGCGGCGGGCGTTGCGTCGCCAACACGCAGCCGACGCGGCGAGAGATCAAGGCGGGCTGCTCGGCCTCAAGCAGCTGTACGCGTTGGGTTTCACTCGCTGGGAGGTTGAGGCCGAACGGCGCGCCGGGGTCTGGAGTCGACTGGGCCGCCAGAGCGTGAGCGTGGCGCCAGGCGACGCCCAACAACGCGAATGGTGGCGAGCCCTGCTCGAGGTCAGTCCATCGGCGGTGTTGGACGGGATATCCGCCCTGGTCGCCTCGGGCCTGCGTCATGTCGAAGAGGATGCGGTGCATGTCGCGGTCCCGAAATCGGGGCGGCCGCGCCGCTGCAAGGACGTCCAGGTCCACGAGACCCGCCGCTACGAACAGGCGGCGGTGCTGCGCGACGGCGTGCCGCGCATGCGTCCGGCGACGGCCGCCGTCCACGCAGCGTTGTGGGCCAGGACGGATCGGCAGGCCGCCCTCTACGTGATCGCTGCCGCCCAACAGCGGCTGTTCACCGCGGACGAGTTGTTGGTCGAAATCGACAAGATTCGGCGCCACGCGCGCCGGAAGCTGCTTCAGGGCCTGCACCTCGATGTCCTCGGTGGCATCGAGGCCATGGGGGAACGCGACTTCGCGCGTCTCTGTGCCGAGCGCGGATTCCCCGTGCCGTCACGTCAGGTGACGCGACGCACGTCGGCCGGCCGGGTGGTCTTCGACACCGTGTGGGACGACTTCGGACTGACCGTGGAGATCGATGGAATCCAGCACTTGGAGTTGGAGGCGTGGTTCGCGGACGCGTTGAAGCAGAACGAGGCGAGCATGTCCGGGCACACAGTGTTGCGAGTGCCGAGCGTTGCATTGCGCGTTGCCCCGGCGCCGTTTATGGACCAGGTTGCAGCGGCATTGCGTCGGGGCGGGTGGATTGGCCGACGCAGACGCACCGCCTGAGCCCGTTACGTCCGAAGAACAGTGTCCGGGCACCCACACTTGTTCGGACGCAACGGGGGTGGGGTTAGCGGTGCGCGGCCTCCGAGGCGCGCAGGCGTTGGGCGAGGAAGCGGCCGAGGTCGAGCAGCAGGAGCTGGGCCAACGGCGGGTCCGCCGCGGCGAGTTGCTCGAAGCTGGAGTAGCTGAGCACCAGCAGTTCGACATCACCGGCGGCGGCAATGTCCGCGGAGCGGGGCTGGCCGTCGAAAAACGCCACCTCGCCGATCACCGTGCCGCTGCCCACCCGGTGCGCGCCCGCGCCGGGGACTGTCACGTCAAGTTCACCACCCACCACCATCCACAGTGCTCGGTCGTGATCGCCGGCCTTCACGATCGTCGAGCCGTTGCGGTGGTGGCGCGTCTCGCAGAACTTCTTGAAGTTCGACCATTGCCGCTCCGTCGCCCCGTCCAGAAACCCGATACCCGGCGCGGAGCTGCCGCGGATCACGGCGGCGTACGTGAAGTTGGCCATGGCCGGATGCTAGTGATCACCGCGACGGCAGACCACACGCCGTGCCGGTCGCTCAGCCCTGCAGCGCCAGGACGCCCACGACAACGAGCGCGGCGACCTTGACCACCTCGGCCCCGATGTAGAGCAGATGCGCCTTCGAGCCGCCCGCGTCGACCCCGGACAGCACCAAGTCCGAGCGGCGGGTGAGGAGCGGGCGCACCCCGGCCAGCTGCACCGCGAGCACCAGCACGGGCACGAACGCGGCCCAGGCCAGCCGGTCGCGGGTGTCGCCCCACAAAACCGCCGTGACCAGCCACAGCGCCAGCCCGACCTCGACCGCGTTCAGCGCGCGGAACACCAGCCGCCCGATGCCCAACCCGATGCGCAGATCCACGCCGGGCGCCCGGAACTTCAGGGGCGCCTCCAGGAAGGAGATCGCCAGCACCATGCCCAACCACAGGAAACCGGCGGCCGCGGCCGAAGCCGCGCCGCCGGTCAGCCCGTGATGCATTACTCCGCGGCGGCGTCCAGCGCGGCGGCCACCCGACGGTGCGCGGCCCAGATCTCCTCGGGCAGCCCGTCGAACTGCTCCAGGTGGGTCTGGCGGTGCGCCATCTCCTGCTGCCAGCGGGCGTTGTCGATGGTCAGCAACTTCTCCAGGTCACCATCGAGCAACTCGACGCCGGTCAGGTCCAGCTCGTCCGCGGTCGGAATGATGCCCACCGGGGTCTGACGACCCGTCACCTCGCCGTTGCGCAGCGCAAGCAGCCACAGCAGCGGACGCAGGTTGTCCCGGTAGCCCGGCCACAGGAAGTGCCCGTCGTCGCCGCGCTGGAACCAGTTCACATGGGCGAAGATCGGCTTCTCCTTGGCCGCGCCGACGATCTTCAGCCAGTGCGCTGCGTAGGCCGCCTCCGGGTAGGACATGAACGGGCGCATGGACATCGGGTCATAGCGCAGCTGACCCTCCACGCCCTCGGCGGCGAAGGTCGCCTCGGCGCCCAACGTCAGGCCGTCGTACACGCCCTCGGCGAGGTCGGTGATCGCGCGGATCAGCGGCTCGCGGTCGCGGGTACGGCCACCGAAGATGATCGCGTCGATCGGCACGCCCTTGGGGTCCTCGAAGTCGGTGGCGATGTTCGGCACCTTGGACAGCGTGGTGGTGAACCGGCTGTTCGGGTGCGCCCACGGCTCGCCCTCCCGCTCCCGGTCGGCGATCGGAGTGCCCTTCCAGTCCAGCCAGCCGTGCACGGGCTCCGGCGGTTTGGGGGTGCGGCCCTCCCACCAGACCTCGCGGGTGTCCGGGTTGTAGGCGACGTTGGTGAAGATCGCCCCGGTGCCCGGCTCGATGGAGCCCAGCGCGGTCGGGTTGGTGGTCTCGTTGGTGTCCTTGGCCACGCCGAACACCCCGAACTCGGGGTTGATCGCGTAGAGCTTGCCGTCGGAGGAGTCCACCCAGAGCCAGGCGATGTCGTCGCCGTAGAACTCGACGTGGTACCGGTCGCCCAGGTCATCCGGAGCCAGCATCATGGCCAGGTTGGTCTTGCCCGACGCCGACGGGAAGCCACCACAGATGTGGTACTTGCGGCCGGTCTGCTTGTCGGTGATGCCGATCAGCATGAACTGCTCGGAGAGGAACTTGCCCGACGCCCAGCCGTCGTAGGACGCCTGGCGCAGGCCGTGCGCGATCTTGCCGAGCAGTGCGTTGCCGCCGTAGGACGACCCGTAGTGCAGGATCGTGCGCTCGTCGGCCACGGTGACGAACCAGCGCTGGTCCTGGTCGGTGCCCTGGCCGAGCTTCTCCAGGTCGCCGGTGACGTGCACGGCGCGCACGAAGCTGTTCGGGTCGGCCAGGGCGTCGATGTACTCCACACCCACCCGGGCCATGCGGATCATGTGCAGCACCACCGGGCGGCAGTCGGTGAGTTCCACACCCGCCGCGTAGGCCTCCAGCGGGGAGCCGGGCTGTGCCATCAGGTAGGGGATGACGTACATGGTCTTGCCGGCCGACGCGCCCTTCATCCGGTCGCGCTGGATCTCGGCCATTTCCGCGGAGGGCTTCCAGTTGTTGTAGGTGCCCTTGTCCGACTCCGAAGAGGTCGCGACGATGGTGCGCTCCTCGGAGCGCGCAGTGTCCTTGTAGTAACTGCGGGAGTAGTACAGCCCGTCGCCGGCCGGCTGCAGCTCACCCGCGGCCAGCGCCTCGGCGACCAATCGGTCGTCGTCGGCGGCGGACACCACCTCGACGCCCGCCGCGCCGGTGTGCTCGGCCCAGTGCTTGACGTACTCCCGCACGTACGGGTTCTTCAGGCCTGCCGCATCCAGTGCCGCGTCGACATCTGCCACCGTGTTTGCACCCTCTCGAAGCATCCGGCCCGCCGTCCGCGACGCTTCGCGTTCGCGGACGGTTCAGGTGGGTGGTCTGTTGGTCAGGGTAGGGCCCCTAGCCGGTTGTTTCGGCGCTGGGCCAACCTCACGACTGCGCCCCGTCGCGCAACGCTGTCATGCCGAGCGCCTCGCGAGTGCGTGCTCGCGGCGGACGTCGGGCGGGCCGGCAACGGCGGGTGGCGCGCCGGCACGGCCCAATCCTACCGGTCGGTCACGGGTGACTCCGACCGGTCATGCCCGCGTGTGGCGAAGACCTCAGGCCGCGGCGGCGCGGTACAGCAGGTCGGTGCCCTCGTGCTGCGTGACGGTGGGTAGCACGGTGCCCAGCACCGCCAGCGAACCCACGAAGCCGGGGCCGGGATCCAGATCGACGACCCGCGCGGTGTCCGGGGGCAGGTCGCGAGGGTCGACGTCGAGACCGACGCCGAGCGCCTTGACCACGGCCTCGCCGCGGGTCCAGGCCCGCAGCAGGGCGCTCGCCCGGCCGGCGGGCGGCAGGGCGAGCCACCGATCCAGCTCGGGCGGGGTGAGCACCTGAGCGGCCAGCGCCTGGTCCACCCGGGTGTGTGCGAGGTCTTCCACGTCGATGCCCACCGGCACCGCTGCCACCGCCACGCCCACCCGCTCACCGGCGTGGGTCAGCGACAGTTCCAGCTCCCCGGAGGACAGCTGCGGCTTGCCGTGCGGTCCGCCACACTGCCGGCACTCCGAACGCAGCCGCAGTGCCGCGGGGTGCCGGCCCAGGGTGCGGCCCAGGACCAGTCGGGCCAGGGCGTGGGCGGTCAGGAAGCGGTCGCGGTCGGCGGGCCTGCGCAGTTGCCCGTAACGAGCACGCTCCGCGTCGTCGAGCAGGGCGAACAGCGCCGGGTCCGCACCGACCGGCGTCGCCCACCACACCCCGACCTGCGGGGCAGCCCCGGTACTCACCCCGCGCGCCGCCGCTGGTGCACGCTGCTGCTGCTGCGGTTGCGCCGGGGCACGGCCCCGGTGCGCGGCTTGTCCAGCACCAGGGCGTCCTCGCCGAACAGGTCCTGCACCCAGTTGGTCTGGTAGACGGTGTCCAGGTACCGCTCGCCCATGTCCGGGGCCAACGCCACCGCGGTGATGTCCCGGGTGTCGTTGGCGGCCAGCCAGTCCATCGCGCCGCTGACCACGGTGCCGGTGGAGCCGCCGAACAGGAAGCCGCGACGAGCCAGCTTGTGGCAGGTGCGGATGGTGTCCGCCTCCTCCACCATGACCACCTCGTCGATGTAGGACTCGTCCAGCTGCCCCGGGCGCACCGCAGTGCCCAGGCCGGGGATCATCCGGCGCCCGGGCGGGCCGCCGAAGGTAACCGAGCCGACGCTGTCCACCGCGATGATGCGCACCGGGCGGTGCCACTCCCACAGGAACCGGGCGCAGCCCATCAGCGTGCCGGTGGTACCGGCGCCGACGAACAGCACGTCGAGGTCGGGGAACTGCCGCACGATCGCCGACGCGGTGTGCTTGTAGTGCGCCTGCCAGTTGCCGGGGTGCTTGTACTGGTTCAACCACACGTAGCGGCGGTTGGAGGCCACCAGGTCCTGGACGAACTTGATCCGGGCGCCCAGCAGACCACCTTCGGCCTCCGGGTCGGCGTTGATGATGTGCACCTGCGCGCCGAGGGACTCCATCAGCCGACGGGTGGACAGGTTGCACCGGTAGTCGGTGACGCACAGGAACCGGTAGCCGCGGCTGGCCGCGATCATGGCCAGCGCCACGCCCAGGTTGCCGGACGAGGACTCGACCAGGATCGAGCCCTTGCGCAGCGTGCCGTCCCGTTCGGCTTGCTCCACCATCTCGCGCGCGGCCTTCAACTTCACCGAACCGGCGAAGTTGAAGCCCTCGCACTTCAGGTACAGCGGGGTGCCCAGAGCGCCGCGCAGGTCGACGTAGAGATCGTCGGTATTGAACTCTTGGGGGGTAGAGATCACGGTCACGGCAGAGTCCCTAGTGTCGACGCAGTTCGTGGAAGAAGTCGTCTACAACATTCAGTGCCCCGGAGCGCGCCACCTGGTCGTGGACGAACTTGCCGACGGCCAGGTCGAGCACGCCGAGGCCGAACGGGGAGAAGATCACCGGGCGATCGGTGGGAATGCGCACCTGACCCGCCATCACATCGGCGAGCGTGCCGTCGATGAAGTCGCGGTTTCCGGTGAGTTTCTCGGCCAGGTGCGGCGACGTGTCCGCCTTCAGGCAGTGCTCGACGTCGTCCACGATGTTGGTCGAGTTCAGGATGATCTCGGGGGAGAGATCGCGCAGCGAGACGTGCAGGACCAACGGGTTGTGGTCGAACCACGCCGGGTCCTGGATGTGCGGTGCGCCCGCGATCGTGGCCAGCACGACCATGTCGCAGGACCGGATCAGCTCCTCGGGGTCGGCGTGCACCTGCATGCGCGGGGCGCCCGTGCGGGACAGGTACTTGGCGAACCCGACGGTGCTCTCCGGGCTGAGGTCGTGCAGCGCGACGGACTCGAAGTCCCACCCGGTGGCGTGCAGGTAGGTGTGGATGTACCGCGCGATCAACCCCAGGCCGATGAAGCCGACCCGGCGCGGCCGCGGCCGGCCCCGGCTCAACCAGTCCGCGGCCGCCGCCGCGGAGGCGGCGGTGCGGGTGGCGCTGATGATCGAGCTCTCCAGGCACGCGAACGGGTAGCCGGTCTCGTGGTCGTTGAGGATCAACACCGCCGAGGCGCGCGGAATGCCCGCGGCCACGTTCTCCGGGAAGCTGGAGATCCACTTGATGCCGTCCACGCCGATGTCGCCACCGATGGAGGCGGGCAGCGCGATGATTCGCGAGCTCGGCTTGTCCGGGAAGCGCAGGAAATACGACGGCGGGTTCACCGACTGGCCGGCACCGTGCCAGCGGTAGGTGTCCTCGACCAGGCGCACCACCTCCCGCTCCCGGCCGGTGAGCACATCGGCGACCTGACCGCCGCCGATCACCCCGAAGGTCGGGACGATCGACGGGACCGTGGGCGTGGTGTTGTTCATGGAATCGGGCAGCAGCGCGGTCATCGACCCGTCACCTCGACAGTGGGCGAGCAGTCGGCCAGACGCACCGCGTCGGCCATGGCGACAAGCACCTCGCGCGGACCGGTGAAGGCCTCGCGGGAGTGGGCAGTGCGAATGTTGTCCACGACCAGCAGATCGCCGGCCTGCCACGGCTCGCGGCGGGTGTGCTGCTCGTAGATCTCCCCGAGCATGGTCACCGTGTCGGCGCTGATCTCGTCGCCGTTGCCGAAGCGGGTGTTGAACGGCAGGCCGTCCTGGCCATACTCGTCGACCAGGAAGTCGTGCACCTCTTCGGCCATCGTCCACTCGTTGAGAAACGCGACCTGGTTGAACCAGCAACGCTCACCGGTGACCGGGTGGCGGACGATCGCGCTGCGCCGCTGGCGGGTGCGCAGGCCGCCATCGGGCTGCCATTCGAACGCGATGGCGTTGGCCCGGCAGTAGGCCTCGACCACGCGGCGGTCCTCGGTGTCGAAGGCCTCCGACCAGTTGGCGCCGATCTCCTCGTTGTAGGAACGGGTGAGCAGCCAGCCCTCGCGCTCGAACCGCGCGACCAAGTCCGTCGGCATGGCCTTCAGCACCGCTGCGGCGTCGGCCACCGCGGTGGCGCCGCCCTCGTTCGGCGCGGTCAGGCAGGCGAACATCATCAGGCCGGGGAACTCCAGGGTGTAGCTCAGCTCGTGGTGCATGCACATCTGCTGGTTCGACGGCCATTTCGTCGAGGAGTACACGCCGTCCGGGTAGGAGCGGCGCGGCGCGAAGGACTCGCGCTCGGCCATCAGCGGGGCGCCGAGCTGGTTGAGCACAGCACCGACCTGCGCAGCGTCGCGCATGCCGAGGCCACGAACCAACACGGCGCCGTGGGCGGTCACGGCCTCACGCAGCGCCCAGCGGTTCTCGGCAGCCCAGGCCGTGGGGTCACCCGCGGCGTCGGCGTGCAACAGGGCGGGCCGACCGAGGGCGGTCTCGATGTCGGCGAGGAGGGTGCGGGCGGGGGAGGTCATGCTGACTCCTTGTCAGTTACCACTGGACGAGGCCTCGGATTTCTCGGCGGAGAGCAGGTCGGGGGCAGATTCCGGTGCTGTCCGCTCGTCGAGCAACCGGGCCAGGTCAGTCAGAACCGGGCATGCGATGACCTCCTTGAGAGAAACCTGACGGTGCAGTGCGATGACCAGTTTCACGGCGGTCAGCGAGGTGCCGCCGCTTTCGAAGAAGTTGTCCCCACGACCAATCAGGTCCAGGTTGGTGTCCAGCACCTGTGCCCAGGCCGCGGCCACCCGCACCTCGGTGGCGCCCACCGGCGCCTCGCGGTCCGTGGTGGGTGCGTCGAGCTCGCCGGCCAGGGCGCCCAGGGCCTTGCGGTCGATCTTGCTGTTCGCGGTCAGCGGCAACTGATCGCGATGGTGCAGCACGGTCGGGACCATGTAGCCGGGCAGGGCCATGGCCAGGTGCTCGCGCAGCAGTTCGGTGGGCAGCGGCGCGGGTCCGGAGTAGAACCCGACCAGACGCTTGGTGGCCTCGGTGTCACCGACCACCACGACCGCGCCGTCGAACACGCCGGGCACCTGCAGCAGCCGGTTCTCGATCTCGCCGATCTCGATGCGGAAGCCGGCCACTTTCACCTGGTTGTCGCGGCGGCCGAGGAACTCCAGCTTGCCGTCCGGACGCCAGCGCCCGTGGTCACCGCTGCGGTAGAGCCGGGCGCCCGGTTGGTGCGGATCGGCCAGAAACGCTGCGGCGGTCCGCTCCGGATCGTTGATGTAGCCGCGACCCACACACACTCCGGAGAACACGATCTCGCCGGGGGCACCCAGCGGCACCGGCTGCAGGTGCTCGTCGACCACGTAGACGGTGACGTTGGGAATGGGCGGGCCCAGCGGCACCCGGTCGGCATCCGGCACCACCCGCATCACCTCGTGGTTGGTGTCGTCCGAGGTTTCCGTCAGGCCATACGCGTTCACCATGGCGATGTGCGGCATAGCGGCGAACCAGCGCTGCACCAGCTCTTTCTTAACTGCTTCGCCGGTCACCGACACGGTGCGCAGCGCGTCCAGCCGCCGCGGCGCGGATTCCAGGTGCGCCAGCACCGCGTCGAGGTAGGACGGCACGATCTGAAGTACCGTCACCTTGGACTCGTCCACGATCTGCACGAAGCGGGCCACGTCGAGGATGACGTCCTGCGGAATGATCACCGTGCGGGCGCCCACCAACAGACCGGAGATCAGCTGCCACAGCGAGATGTCGAAGCACTGCGGCGCGGTCTGCGCCACCGCGGTGCCCTCGGCCACGCCCAGGTCGTTGATCTTGGCCAACAGGTGATTGAGCATCCCGGCCTGCTCGCACATGGCTCCCTTGGGGGCGCCGGTGGAGCCGGAGGTGAAGTAGATGTACGCGAGTTGATCCGGTCCCACCTCGATGCCGAGGTCGGTGGGCGGGTGCCCCTCGCCGAGTGCATCGGCCACCTGCAGCACCTGCACGCCCGGCAGCGAGTCGAGGTCCAGGTTGGCGGTGCTGCCCGGCTCGGTGAGCACGAAGCGGCACTCGGCGCGGGTCAGTGTGGTGGTGATCCGGCCGACGGGGAAGTGCGGCTCGATCGGCAGATACGCCCCGCCGGCCTTGAACACCGCGAGCACGCAGGCCATCCAGTCCGGCGTGCGCTCGCTGACCACCGCGACCACGTCCTCGCCGGACAGGCCCCGGGCCAACAGCGCCCGGCCCAACTGGTTGGCCCGGGCGTTGAGCTCGGCGTAGGTCCACCGGATCTCGCCCTGCTCCACGGCGACGGCGTCGGGGGAGGCGGCCACCCGGCGCTCGAACAGCTCGTGGAAGCGCGCGTCGGGTAGCTCCCGGGCGGGACCCGACATGGCCTGCAGCTGCAGCCGGCGCTCGTCGGCGCCGAGCAGTCGGGCCATGCTGTGCTCGGTGTCCGGTTTGGTCGCGGCCAGCGCCAGGGCAACCAGGTGGTAGCCCGCGATGCGCGCCGCGGCCATGCCGTCCAAGGCGTCGGTGCGGTGTGACACGACCAGGGCGTCGGTGTCCGGGTCGTACCCGACCGCGAGCACGCAGCCGTCGGACAGGTCCTCGTGGGCGCAGGTGGGGTCGGCGCTGATGTTCGGGTTGAACAGCACCTCCGAGACCGGGCCGGGAACGTTCAGCTCCGCACGCAGGGCCTCGACCTCGACGTGGGCGTTGGCACGCAGCGCGGCGGCGTGCCGCGCGATGTCGGTCACCAGCGCCCGCCAGGTCGGCGGATCGGTGCGCAACGGTGCGGGTAGCGCCGCTGCGCCGATGGCCGGGCGGTACCGGGTCACCACGTCCCGTTCGCCGGACAGCGCGACCAGCACGCGCGCGTGCGCGGCCAGCACGACGTCGGCCGGCGGCACCACCAACTCCGCGGCCAACCGGCGTACGGCGTCGGCCACCGGCGCCGGGATGGTGGCCCGGCACCGGGCGACCCCCGGCGTCGGGCTGCTCGTCCAGCGGGGCACCGAGGTGACCCCGCCGGCCGGCAATATCCGGCGCCAGTACTCGAGCTCCTTAGTCACTCCTTGACCCCCACCGCGTGTGCCCCGGTCCCCTCGGGCCGGGGCAGCTCCCGGGCCGGATTGCCACCCCAGTACGCGCCGTCCGGAACCTCTTCGCCCTTCATCAGGAAGCTGTCCGCGGCCAACGCCGAACCGACCCCCGTCTGCACGCCGTAGTGCACGAACGCGCCGGGGCCGAGCGTGCAGCCACGTCCGATGCGGATGAAGTCGGACTTGAACGCACCGTCCTCCTGCGAGTGCGACTGCACGATCGAGGACACGTTCAGCACCGCTCCCGAGCCGATCGTCACGAATGTCTTCTCCACCAACGCCACGCCGTCGTCGAAGACCCCGCGGCCCAGCCGGGCCCCCATCGCACGCCACAACCAGGGCTTCAACGGGGTGCCGTTGAAGATCTGCACGTACTGCTGGGTGGGCACCTTCCAGAAGCGCTCGTGCCGCCAGAACCGCCGGTCGTAGATGGATACGCCCCGCGGCGCCCAGGTGGACAGGAAGGTGACCGAGCGCTCCACGCTCAACCAATACGCGAGGCTGGCCGCCGCCAGGCCGAGATTTGCCAGACCCAGGCCGACCCAGGAAGAGTCTCGATAGAGCTGACCTGCCCAGTTTCCGTAGACGACGATGCCGAACACGTACAACCAACGCACAGTCAGGAAAAGGGCGATGGTGACCGCATTGTGCCGATTCTTGCGGCGCAGTCCGATTCGCAGTCGCGCCGCGTTCTCCACCGCGAAGCCGGTGTCCCGGGCGACGGTGCGGGGGATCTCGAAGGCGGGCGAGCCGAGCAGCCCGACGCCGGAGCGGATCTCGCCCTCGGTCGGGACCGCGACCTTGGTGGCCAGCAGGCAGTTGTCGCCGGTACGGCCCTCGGCCGGATAGGCGACGTTGTTGCCCAGGAAGTTGTTGCGGCCGATGTGCACCGGACGTACCCGGAACGACGTCGCGGAGAAGTCGGTGTTGAGCACGGACAGGCCGTCGGCGACGACCGTGCCGGTGCCGATGTGCACCGTGAACGGTGTCTCGTGCTGCATGCGCTGACCGAAGTTGGTGCCGGTCTGCTCATACGGCTTGAGCCGGTAACCCAGCCGTCCCAGGTAGCCGACGATCGCCGAGCTGTCCCCGAACAGGAACGCGTAGAACTTGAGGTTGGTCAGCCGGGCCACCGCGCGCTGCAGGGTGTGCCGCCACCCGTAGATGGGGTACGTGCGTTCGGCCCGCACCGGCAGGCTGGCCAACCGGGCCACGGCGTAGAGCAGCGGCAGACCGACCAGCACCGCGCCGAAGAACACCACCGCGGAGGCCAAGGCCGCGCCGCGGAAGAAGCTCGGCGCGGCCAGGGATTCCCGGCCCCAACCGTGCAGGCCGACCAGTTGCTCGGTCGCCATGCTCAACCCGACCGCGACGCCCAGACCCAGCGGGGCGGTGACGAACACGAAGGTCAGCACCTGGACCAACGCAAAGCGGAATCGGCGCACCCCGCCGACCCGGCACGCCTCCGGCAACACCACCGGTGTGCCACCGGCCTGCGCCGGTGAGCCGTGCCAGCTCTGCCCGGAGGGGACGACCTGGCCGGGGTGCAACGAGGATGCGTGGCCGAGGTGGCCGCCGGTGCCGATCTCGGTGTTGATGTCCAGCACGGAGTTGTCGCCGACGACCGCGTCCGGCCCGATGCGCACGAAGCCCGTGCGGATCACGCCGGGCTGCGCGTGATACCCGGTCAGAACCGCGTCCTTGCGGATCACCGCGCCCGCGCCGATGGTGATGAGGTCGGTGCACACCGGGATGTTGCGCGTCAGGATCAGCGCGCCCGGTCCCACCTTCGCACCGAGCAGGCGCAGGTACACGGCGAACAGCGGCGAGCCCATCATCAGGTGCAGCAAGGGGTTGCGCTGGGTCAGCGAGCGAACCAACCAGAACCGTAGATACGCGATCGACCACAACGGGATGTCGCGGGGTTTCCACCGACCGATCAGCAGCCATTTGGCCACGATCGGCAGCAGGAACAGCACGGCGACGCCGGCCCCGAGGAACCCAACCGTGCGCAGGTATTCCGCGGCGACGCCGTGCCCGGCGGTGATCCAGCGGAACCCGACCCGGCCTGCCACGGCGGCCGTGAACAGAGGCGCAATCAGAACGGCCAACTGGACCAGCGCGCACAGGAAGACCCGCAGCCGACCGGGCGGTGGCACAACCGGCACGGCCTGCTCCGGTATCGCCTCGGACTCGACGACGGGTGTGGCCTGCTCGGGCAGCGATTTCAACGGGCGGTAGTGCTCGCCGAGCAGCTCCGCGAGGTCCAGCAGGTCGTCACCGGCCCGGGCCGGAGCCGGGGGGCCGATTGTCGCGGCCGCCGTGGACGCGGCCGCGGCAACCGGGCCGACGGCGGCTGCCAGGGTGTTGACGGTGGAGTTTCCGTAGATGTCCTTCATCGACACCTTGGGCAGCGCGGGGCGCTTGCGCACTCGCGAGCAGAACTGCGCCATCAGCAGCGAGTCGGCGCCCAGGTCATCGAAGAAGTGCGCGTCGTGGCCGACCCCGTCGACATTCAGGAGTTCGGCGAGAATCTGCGCGAACTCCTGTGCGAGTGCGACGTCCGGTTCGGCGGTCGTCGTCGGATTCATGCCCATCGGCGGCGTTTGCTCCACGTTGTTGCGCGGTTAATGCAACCGAGTATGGGCGGGGGATTCGATTTTTCGGAGGATTTCTCAGCTTTCCCAGCTGTGGAATTTCTGGGAGTGATCGAGATCCGGACAGCACAGACCCGACGATCGCGTATCTGCATCGTGTGTCGCGCAGCCGGCTCGGCCCCGGGTTTTTGCTGCGAATTTGCTGTCAATCTGGCCGCTGCAGAACAGGCCCGGCGGGTCCTGAGCCCGACCTTCGTTTCACGCCGGCCGGACGCCCAACGGTATCGGGACAGACGTGTCCGCGGGGGCGAAGAAGTCATTGCCCTTGTCGTCCACGACGATGAAGGCCGGGAAGTTCTCGACCTCGATCCGCCACACGGCTTCCATGCCGAGCTCGGCGTACTCGAGAACCTCCACCTTCTTGATGCAGTCCTGTGCCAGGCGCGCGGCCGGCCCGCCGATCGAGCCCAGATAAAAGCCGCCGTGCTGGTGGCACGCGTCGGTGACCGCCTTGGACCGATTGCCCTTGGCCAGCATGATCATCGAACCGCCCAACCCCTGGAACTGATCGACGTAGGAGTCCATGCGGCCGGCCGTGGTCGGGCCGAAAGAGCCGGTGGCGTAACCTTCCGGGGTCTTCGCCGGACCCGCGTAGTACACGGCGTGGTCCCGCAAGTACTGCGGCATTGCCTCGCCCGCGTCCAACCGCTCCTTGATCTTGGCGTGCGCGATGTCCCGGGCCACCACCAGTGATCCGCTCAACGCCAGTCGGGTCTTCACCGGGTGGCGGGACAACTCGGCGAGCACCTCGGGCATTCCTCGGTTGAGGTCGATCCGGACCACCGCGTCCTCGAGGTGATCCTCCGTCACCTCCGGCAGGTACTGCGCCGGGTCGCGCTCCAACTGCTCCAGCCAGATGCCGGACGGGGTGATCTTGCCGAGCACCTGGCGGTCCGCCGAGCAGGACACCGCAATCGCGACCGGACAGGACGCCCCGTGCCGGGGTAGCCGGATCACCCGCACGTCGTGACAGAAGTACTTGCCGCCGAACTGAGCGCCGATTCCATTGGCCCGGGTCAGTTCAAGCACCTTCGCTTCGAATTCCACGTCGCGAAATGCATGGCCGAGCATCGAGCCGGTCGGCGGGAGCGTATCCAGATATTTCGCCGATGCGTATTTGGCGGCTTTCAGGGTGAATTCCGCGCT
The DNA here is from genome assembly GCA_036493475.1 of Sporichthyaceae bacterium. Taxonomy (NCBI): domain Bacteria; kingdom Bacillati; phylum Actinomycetota; class Actinomycetes; order Sporichthyales; family Sporichthyaceae; species Sporichthyaceae bacterium. The sequence continues at coordinate 18,550 of DASXPS010000050.1, forward strand.
GGTGCCGCCGATCACGATCGCCAGGTGGTACGGCGGGCAGGCCGCGGTGCCCAGCCCGCGGATTTTCTCGTCCAGCCAGGCCAACATGGACTTCTCGTTGAGCAGCGCCTTGGTCTCCTGGAAGAGCAGCGACTTGTTCGCCGAGCCTCCGCCCTTGGCCATGAACAGGAACTTGTACTCCCTCGCGTGGGCGGGATTGTCGTCGGCATAGACCTCGATTTGCGCGGGCAGGTTGTTGCCGGTGTTGTGCTCGTCCCACAGCGAGACCGGGGCCATTTGCGAGTAGCGCAGGTTGAGCCGGGTGTAGGCGTCGTAGACCCCGCGGGAAATCGACTCGGCATCCCCGCCGCCGGTGAGGACGTGCTCGCCGCGCTTGGCCATGATCACCGCAGTGCCGGTGTCCTGGCACATCGGCAGGATGCCGCCGGCCGCGATGTTGGCGTTCTGCAGCAGGTCGCGGGCCACGAACCGGTCGTTGCCCGAGGCCTCCGGGTCCTCGATGATCGCGCGCAACTGGGCGAGGTGCGCCGGGCGCAGGTAGTGCGCGATGTCGTGCATCGCCTCGGTCGTGAGCATGCCCAACGCCTCGGCGCCCACGTGCAGGAACTCGGTGCCACCCAACGACCGCACCTCGACACCGGCGCTGCCCAACGACCGGTAGGTCGTGGTGTCCGGGCCGATGGGCAGCAGGTCGGTGTAAGCGAACTCGGGCATCCGTCGTCTCCTGGCCACAGGGAAGTGGCGACCAGGATAAAAGAGGACGGATCGGGCCCATGGAGCGTCTGTCGGGCCTAGTCGTAAGCGCGGGGGTCGTAGTCCGACCAGTCAGGGATCGAGCCGTAGACGTAGACCATGTCCCCGATGGACACGGCGTCGAACAGCTGCTTGGTCTCGCTCAGGTTGCGGGTGTTCACGCAGCCCAGTGACGAGCCGTTGTAGCCGTTCTTCGCGAAGTCGGCCGAGTAGTGGATCGCCTGCCCGCCGCTGAAGAACAGCGAGTACGGCATCGGCACGTGTGCGATCCGGGAGACGTGCTTGGCCTCCTTGTTGAACACCTTGAACGTGCCGTTGCGGGTCGGGGTCTCGTCCGAACCGAAGCGCACGGCCATGCTCATTACCTTGTCGCCGTGCTCGAAGAGGGTGAGCTTCTCGTTGCTCTTGTCGACGCAGATCACCCGAGCGGCGGACTCGCACCTGGAGGGGATGTGTGCGGCGGAGGCGGCTGTGGCGAGGGGGACAGTGGCGAAGGCGGCGGTCGTCCCCGCCAGCGCCACGATACGGAGTCGATTGATCACGTTATGTAACGTACGCGATGGATCGCCGATCGGTAGTGCCAAACGTCATCGTTGCGTCGCCGCAACGCTGCTCAGTCGAAGTCGACCAACGAGTACTCGCGCAGCTTGTGCAGGCTGTGCGTGCTTTCGATCAATCGCGTGGTGCCGGACTTCGAGCGCATGACCAGGGAGTGCGTGGTCGCCGAGCCGGCCCGATAGCGCACGCCACGCAACAGTTCGCCGTCGGTGATGCCGGTGGCGACGAAAAACGCGTTGTCCCCCCGCACCAGCTCGTCGGTGGACAGCACCGCGTCCAGGTCCAAGCCGGCGTCGATGGCCTTCTGCCGCTCGTCGTCGTCCTGCGGCCAGAGCCGGCCCTGGATCATGCCGCCGATGCACTTGATCGCACACGCCGCGATGATCCCCTCGGGGGTGCCGCCGACGCCCATCAACAGGTCGCAGCCGGTGCCCTCCGACGCGGCCATGATCGCTCCGGCCACGTCGCCGTCGGTGAGGAATTTGATGCGTGCGCCGGTGGCCCGGATCTCCCCGGCCAGCTCCTGGTGGCGCTCGCGGTCCAGCAGCACCACGGTCACGTCGTGCACGTCGGAGTGCTTGGCCTTGGCCACCCGACGGATGTTCTCCGATACGGGTAGCCGGATGTCGACGACCTCCGCCGCCTCCGGGCCGGTCACCAACTTGTCCATATAGAACACCGCGGACGGGTCGTACATCGAGCCGCGCTCGGCAACCGCGAGCACGGACAGCGCGTTGTTCATCCCCATCGCGGTCAGTCGGGTGCCGTCGATCGGGTCGACGGCGACGTCGCACTCCGGCCCGGAGCCGTCGCCCACGCGCTCGCCGTTGAACAACATCGGGGCCTCGTCCTTCTCGCCCTCCCCGATGACCACCACACCGTTCATGGCGACCGTGCCGATCAGGTGTCGCATGGCATTGACGGCCACGCCGTCGGCGCCGTTCTTGTCCCCGCGCCCGACCCATCGGCCGGCGGCCATCGCGGCTGCCTCGGTGACGCGGACCAGTTCCAGTGCCAGGTTGCGGTCCGGAGCCTCGGCGCGCACCTCCAGAGCCGCCGGGATGGACGAACCGCGCGTTCCCTCATTCACCATCGGACACCCTCCCGGCTTCGTGCGCGGCCAACCGTTCCCGCGCGCCGTCCAATCGCTCCCGGCAGATCTTCGCCAGGGACTCACCCTGTTCCCAGAGCGCGAGCGACTCCTCGAGCGTCAGACTGCCCGCCTCGAGCCGGGCGACAACCTCGGTCAGCGCCTCGCGCGCCTGCTCGTAGCTCAGGCCGGGATCACTGTCTCCCACGCTGCCTGCCGTCACGGGCCCACCCTATGGTGGGGCGCATGCCTACCGTTCGTCGTGCCACCGCGCTGGACGCCGCCGAGCTCGTGCGGTTGCGGGAGATGTTGTTGATCGCGATGGGCCAGGACGTCGAGGAGTCGAACTGGCGGGGAAACGCGATGGCCCAGTTCGAGCAGCGCATCGCGCCCGGCGGTGACCTCACCGGGTTCGTGATCGACGGGGACAACGGGGAGCTCGCGGCCAGCGCGGTGGGGCTGGTGGTGACCTCGCTGCCGGGTCCGAATCGGCCGGACGGGCGTACGGGTTACCTGCTCAACCTGGCCACCGACCCCAAGTACCGCCGGCAGGGCAACGCGAGGGCGGTGGTCACCGCATTGTTGGACTGGTTCCACGGCCAGGGCGTCAAGCGCATCGAGCTGCATGCCAACGAGCGCGGCGAGATGCTCTATGCCCAGCTCGGCTTCACCGAGCACACCACCAAGGCGCTCACCTACGCGGAGCGCCGCCCGTTGTAGCGCGTGCGGCCAGCGTGCCGCCGGCCAGTCGCAGGGTCAGTGCCTCCTCCGCCACCACATCCGATGGGTCCCGCAGCACGCTGCCGTCGGCGCGTTGCACGATTGCATACCCGCGGTCCAGCGTGGCTTGCGGGGACAACGCGCGGAGTTGTTCCCCCCGATGCGTCAGTTCGTCCGCGGCCCGGTCCAGGTGGTGCCGTACGCAGCGCAGCGCGCGGTCCCGCAACGATTGCACGGCGTCGGCGCGGGCGAGGAATCCGCGGGCCGGATCGGCCAACGCCGGCCGGCCCAGTAAAGAGGTCAACCAGCTCTGCTCCCGGTCCAACCGAGTCGACACCGCGCGCCCGGCCCGGACCCACAACGCGTCGACCAATACCAGTTGCTCGGCCAGGTCGGGCACCAGCAGCTTGGCCGCATCGGTCGGCGTGGACGCCCGCACGTCGGCGACGGAGTCGAGCAACGGGTTGTCCTGCTCGTGCCCGATCGCGCTGATCACCGGAGTGCGACAGGCCGCCACCGCCCGCAGCAGAGTCTCGTCGGAGAACGGCAGCAGGTCCTCCACCGAGCCGCCGCCGCGGGCGATCACGATGACCTCGACCGCGGGGTCGGCGTCCAGCTCGGCCAGTGCGCCGATCACCTCGGCCGCCGCGAACGGCCCCTGCACCGCCACCGGCCGGGTGTGGAACTGCACCGCCGGCCAGCGCCGACGGGCGTTGTCCACCACATCGTGCTCGGCCGCACTGGCCCGCCCACAGATCAGGCCCACGCCCGCGGGTAAGAACGGCAATCGACGCTTGCGCGCCGGGTCGAACAGCCCTTCCGCGGCCAACAGCCGACGCAGCTGCTCGAGACGGGCCAGCAGGTCACCGAGGCCCACCGCACGGATCTGTTCGGCGGCAAAGGACAGTGAGCCGCGGGGGACCCAGTAGGTCGGGCGGCCGAAGATCACCACTCGGGACCCTTCGGTGACCTCGGGCACCACCTGTTCCAGCACCTGGCGGGGGCAGGTCACCTGCAGGGACACGTCCGCGATCGGGTCGCGCAACTGTAGGAACATCGTGGAGGTGCCGGGACGCCGGGTCAGCTGCGTAACCTGGCCCTCCACCCAGACCTTTCCCAGCCGCGCCACCCACTGTGCTATCAGGTGCGCCACCGTCCGCACCGGGACCGGGGATTCCGCGCTGGTCTGCAGGGCCACGCGGGCCAGGCTAGGGCCCTTCTCTCCACCACAGCCGGACGCGGGCGCCGATGCGCGCCGGCTATCGGGCTTGGGAGACGGGCCCCGGGTCTCTCGTCTATATCGATGCGTTCACAGGTTGCGGCGCGCCTGTTGTGACCTTGGGTAGTCACCGACAGGATGTGCCCCGTGCTGCTGCAGGTTGCTGACCTCACCGTCCGCTATGGACGGGCCGTCCACGGACTGTCCGACGTGAGCCTGGACGTTCCCGAGGGTTCGGTCACGGCCGTGCTCGGCGCTAACGGCGCGGGCAAGTCCACATTGCTGCGTGCCATCTCCGGCACGCTCAAGCTGCACCGTGGACGGGTTACTGCCGGGTCGGTCACCTTCAACGGGACGGACATCACCGCGGTCGATCCGGCGGCCATCGTGGCGGCCGGGATCGTCCAGGTGCCCGAGGGTCGCCAGGTGTTCGCCACGATGAGCGTGGAGGAGAACCTGCGGGCCGGGGCATTCAGCCTGCCCCGCGGACAGCGCTTGGAAAACCGGGAGCGGGTGCTCGATCTGTTTCCGCGGCTGGGCGAGCGGCTCGGCCAACGCGCCGGGCTGCTTTCCGGCGGCGAGCAGCAGATGTTGGCCATGGGTCGGGCGTTGATGTCCGAACCGAAGCTGTTGCTGCTCGACGAGCCATCCCTGGGCCTGGCCCCGCAGATGATCACTTTGATCGGCCAGATCGTGAGCGAGATCAACTCGGCGGGTACATCGGTGCTGCTGGTCGAGCAGAACGCCGCGATGGCGTTGAAGGCAAGTCAGCACGTGATGGTGCTCGAGGTGGGCCGGGTAGCGCTGCGCGGTGAGGCCGACGATGTGGCCAACTCACCGGAACTGGCCGGGCTCTACCTCGGCGGACACGGCAAGGTCAGTGAAGAGATCGCGGCAGCGCAGGCCTCTAAGGAGGCGTCCGACGAGACGTCCGAGGAGCAGCTCGCCCCGGTGAGCAGCCGGACGTTGTCGAAGTGGCAGGGTTAGCGCGATGAGCACGGTGGCACTGCAGGCGGATGGCCTGTGCCTGCGATTCGGTGGCGTGGCCGCCTTGGACAAGGTCGGCTTCTCCCTGTCCGAGGGAACCGTCCACGCTCTGATCGGACCCAACGGCGCGGGCAAGTCGACCTGCTTCAACGTGCTGTCCGGCGTGTACCGGGCCGACGCCGGCAAGGTGCAGTTGAAGGGTGAGGACGTCACCGGATTGCGGCCGCATCAGCTGGCCGGGCGGGGACTGGGTCGCTCGTTTCAGAACCTGGCGCTGTCGCTGCACTCGAGCGTGTTGGACAACGTCATGTTGGCCCGGCACTGCCGCACCCGCGGTGGGTTCCTGGCCGCGGGGGTGCGCTGGCCGTGGATGGTGCGCGAGCAGGCCCGACACCGCGCCCGGGCGGCGGAGATCTGTGCCTTCCTCGGTATCGAATCCCTGCTCCAGACCGCCGTCGGCGGATTGTCCTACGGCGACGCCAAGCGGGTGGACATCGCCCGCGCGTTGGCCACCGAACCTCACGTGCTGCTGCTCGATGAGCCCGCGGCCGGCATGAACGCCGGGGAGACCGCGGAGATGGGCGAGCTGATCGTCGCCGTGCGCAAGGCGCTGGACCTGTCGGTGCTCCTGGTGGAGCACGACATGAACCTGGTGATGGGGATCGCGGACCGCATCACCGTGTTGGATTTCGGCCGGGTGATCGCCGAGGGGACGCCGGCAGAGATTCGAGAGGATCCCGAAGTGATCAAGGCGTATCTCGGTGAGGTGAGTGCGTGACGACGTTCATCCAGGTCGTGGTTAACGGGCTGGGCAAGGGCGCGGTGTATGCGCTGCTGGCGCTCGGCTTCGTGATCATCTTCAAGGCCAGCGGTGTGCTGAACTTCGCGCACGGCTCGCTGGTGCTGCTCGGCGGCTACGTCACCGTGCGCACCCAGAACGACCTGCACTTCATCGGCTCGGCGATCCTCGGCGTGGTTGCCGCCGCGGTCGGCGCGCTGGTGATCGAACGGGTTCTGGTCTCTCGCCGACCGCTCGCCGATCCGATCTCACTTGCCCTGCTCACCATCGGCGTTGACGTGGTCATGAGCGAGGAGATCATTCGGCGCCTCGGCCTCGAGATCCCCTTCCTCGGCCAGCCGTACGACGGCAAGCCGGTGCACATCGGGTCCATCGCGCTGTTCCGCACGCAGCTGATCGCCCTGGGGGTGGGCGTGGTGCTGGTCGGCGCGTTCTTCCTGGCCTTCCGGTTCACCGCCTGGGGCTTGGCGATGCGCGCGCAGGCGGAGAACCGGGAAGCCGCGGCCCTGATGGGGATCCGCAGTGGTCGGGTTACCGCGATCGCCTGGATGGTCGCCGGTGTACTGGCCGGCGTCGCGGTGCTGTTCCTGGCCACCCAGGACTTTTCCGGTGCCGGCTTGTCGCGCAGCACGCACGCGGTGGCCCTGGTCGCCTTTCCCGCCGCAATCATCGGTGGGCTGGATTCCACCGGCGGCGCGATTGTGGGGGGCGCGATGGTGGGGCTCGCCGACTCGATGAGCGCCCAGTACATCTCCTACGACTTCTCCAAGATCGCCGTGTACATCGTGATGTTGGCGGTGCTCATCGTCGCTCCCGCCGGGTTGTTCGGCACCAGGGAGCGAACCCGTGTCTGACGATCTCGTCCTGGCCGACGACGATCTCGACGAGGAGCCGGTGTCCTCACATCGGCGGAGTGCGGCCCGGTTCCTCGACCGCACGATGTTCGGCCGCGCGGTGATCCTGGCCGTGATCGCCATCGCGGTGCTCACCCCGCCGATGTACCTGGGCCCGTCCTGGATGCGGGTTGGCTCGTACGTGATGATCGGCGCGGTCGGCGCCATCGGACTGACTCTGCTGACCGGGCAGGCCGGCCAGCTGTCGCTGGCCACGCCCTTCTTCATGCTTGTCGGCGGCATCTCGTACTGCGTGCTCGGCGCGCAGGACACGTCGCGAGCTGTCGGTTTCGGGTGGCCGTCGCTGCTCGCATTGGTCGGCGCGGTGCTGATCTCCTCGGTGCTCGGGCTGGCCTTCGCCCCGGTGGCGGGGCGGGTCCGCGGGGTGTACCTCGGCGTGGCCACGCTGTCGCTGGTCTATGTCGGGTTGTACGCCGGGCAGCGCTGGACGAAGTTGTCCGGTGGTACCGCCAACGGTCGCCCGACGCCGGACCTGAACCTCTTCGGCATCACGTTCCTACACCAGGACAACCGCGAGAAGAGGATTTGGTACCTGTTCCTGGCATTCACCGTGCTGGCCTACCTATTGGCCCGCGGCGCCGTGCGCAGTCGGCCGGGCCGGGCCTGGCGCGCCATCCGGGACAACGAATCGGCCGCCGCGGCCCTGGGCGTATCAGTGAAACGAGTGCGCAGTGAGGCCTTCGCCATCTCCTCCGGCTACGCCGGTCTGGCGGGGGTGATGACCGTGCTCTGGTACCGCCTGACGAAGCCCGACGAGAGCGAGTTCGCCGGCACCTACAGCATTCCGGTGGCGATTGCCTTCCTGGCGATGATCCTCATCGGTGGACTGGGTTCAGTGGGCGGAGCCATTGCGGGCTCCGCTCTGGTCAACGGGTTACCCGGTGCCATGACGTTGTGGATCGGGAGCAATCATTTGTTTGGATCGGGAGACACCGCAGTCACCCCGGTCATTTTCACGGCCTACGTGTACGGCGCGGCCGTCGTGTTGGTTGTCCTGTTCGAACCCGGTGGACTTGCGGCTCTGGGGCGCCGGGGATTCCTCTTGCTCCATCGCAGTCCACTCGGTCCGTTTCTCCCACCTCCGAAAGGAAACTGAGCTCGATGCGCAGATCACCGAAACTCATGGCCCTCGCGATGTCGGGCGCCCTCATGTTGGCGGCGTGCGGTGGTGGGGGCAGCGGCAACAACGCGAGCGCGACCAGCGCACCCGCGGGTGGCACCACCGGTGCCGACGGCGTCAAGATGGGTCCCGGCGTCACCGGCGACACCATCACCCTGGGTGTGATGGCGGACCTCAGCGGTCCGTTCAAGGAGTTGGACACCGGCATCCAGGCCGGCCACAAGATGTGGGTCGACGAGGTCAACAAGAAGGGTGGCGTCTGCGGCCGGCAGATCAAGCTGGAGACCCTGGACCACGGCTACAAGGCCGACACGGCGACCATCCAGTTCCCGACCATCGAGCCCAAGGTCGCCGGCTTCATGGAGATCCTCGGCTCCCCGGTCATCGCGGCGCTGTTGACCGACATCAACGACAAGAAGGTCACCACCGAGGCCGTGTCCTGGGCCTCGACGCTGCTCGACCAGCCCTACGTCACGATCGTCGGTACCACCTACGACCTCGAGATGATCAACGTCCTCGACTACTTGATGGGCGAAGGCAAGATCAAGAAGGGCGACAAGATCGGGCACATCTACATCGACGGCGAGTACGGCGGCAACGGTTTGCTCGGCTCGCAGTACTTCGCCAAGCAGAACGGCATGACGATCGTCGAGGGCAAGGTCACCGCCACCGACGCCGACATGACGAGCGTCATCACCAAGTTCAAGAGCCAGGGCGTCAAGGCGATCGCGCTGACCACCACCCCGACGCAGACCGCGTCGGCCGCCGCGAAGAACGTGGCACTCGGCCTGAACGTGCCGATGGTGGGCAACAACCCGTCGTTCGCGCCCGCGCTGCTGGACACCCCGGCGGCGGCCGCGTTGAGCAAGCTCACCGTCGCCCAGAGCGCGGTGCCCTACGAGTCCCCGCTGGCCAAGATGAAGGAGCTGCGGACCGAGTTCACGAAGGACAACCCGAAGGTCAAGCCCAATTATGGCGTGGGCTTCGGCTACGCGATGGGCGTGATCTGGGGGCAGACGCTGACCAAGGCGTGCGCCGCCAAGGACCTGACCCGCGACGGCATTCACACCGCGATCACCAGCATCAGCAACCTGTCCACGGACAAGCTGGTGGCGAACCTGGACTACACCAAGCCCGGTTCCCCGCCGTCCCGCTCGGTCTACCTCATGACCCCCGACAAGGCGACGCCCGGTGGGATGAAGCAGATCAAGGCGCTCAGTGAGTCCGCGGACGCCAAGACCTACAAGGCGCCCAAGGAGCAGTAACTAACCACCGCCCGTGACAAGGGGCCGTCCGCTCGACGCGGGCGGCCCCTTGTGGTGAGTTAGCGTTGTCGGTGAACCATGCGAGGGGAGTCCGCCGTGGCCGTCGATCGTCTGCTGCCCACCGCCGAGGCCCGTGACCTGCTGGCATTGGCCCGGGAAGTGGCCGAGAAGGAACTTGCCACTCGGGTGGACTCCTACGAAGCCGAGGAGGCCTATCCGGACGGGCTGTTCTCGATCATGGGAGAGGCCGGACTGCTCGGGTTGGCTTACCCCGAGGAGTGGGGCGGCGGCGGTCAGCCGTACGAGGTGTACCTGCAGGTGCTCGAGGAGTTCGCGGCTCGCTGGGCAGCAGTGGCGGTGGCCGTCAGCGTGCACTCGTTGGCCGGACATCCGCTGGTGCAGTTCGGCAACCCGGCCCAGCAGGAACGGTGGCTGCCGGACATCGCCACCGGCGCGGTGATCGGCGGATACAGCCTGTCCGAGCCGCAGGCGGGGTCGGACGCGGCCGCGCTGAGTTGTAAGGCGACCAAGACCGAGACCGGGTTCCGGATCACCGGGACCAAGGCCTGGATCACCCACGGCGGTCGCGCCGACTTCTACGCGTTGTTCGCCCGCACCGGTGAGGGTTCCCGCGGGATCTCCTGCTTCCAGGGGCCCGGCGCCGCGGATGGTCTGATCTTCGGTCGGCCCGAGGCGAAGATGGGCCTGCACGCGATCCCCACCACCGCGGCCTTTTACGACGGGGTGGACCTCGACGCCGACCGCCTGGTCGGCGACGAGGGACAGGGCCTGGAGATCGCGTTCTCCGCGTTGGACGCGGGCCGACTGGGCATCGCCGCGATCGCGACCGGCATCGCGCAGGCCGCGATGGACGCGGCCACGGTCTATGCCAAGCAGCGCACGACGTTCGGTCAGCGGATCATCGACCACCAGGGCCTGGGCTTCCTGCTGGCCGACATGGCCGCGGCGGTGGACAGCGCCCGGGCCACCTATCTGGACGCGGCCCGGCGCCGGGACGCGGGCCGCCCGTACAGCCGCAACGCCAGCGTCGCCAAGTTGATCTGCACCGACGCGGCGATGAAGGTGACCACCGACGCGGTGCAGGTGTTCGGTGGATACGGCTACACCCGCGACTTCCCGGTGGAGCGCTACATGCGGGAGGCGAAGATCACCCAGATCTTCGAGGGCACCAACCAGATCCAGCGGTTGGTGATCAGCCGCCACCTATCGCGCTAGCGCTCCGTGGTTGGGCGGGCGTCCCGGACCCCAGACGCTGCCCCCGGACCAGTCGTCGGAGGGCGGAGAGGTGCGCTGGCGCGCGCCGACCCGGATGGTGCCGCGCATGCCGTGCTGCAGCGTGCAGACGTAGTGGTAAATGCCCGGCCGCCAGAACCGGAAGGTGAACCTGTCTCCCTGGTGCAGCACCTGATCCTCGGTGCCGAACGGCTCCGGGCCGTCGACCGCCTCGATGTTGTGCGAGACCTCGTCGGTATTGGTCCAGGTGACCTTGTCCCCGACGTGGATCCCGACGTCGTCGGGGGTGAAGTGGTTGTCGGAGATCACCACGGCCTGACTGAGGTCGGCGGTGCTGGGATGGGCCTGCGCGGGGGCGGCGCCGCCGGCCACGGCGAGCGCGGCGCAGCCGAGGACGGCCGCGCCCGCGGCCGCGAACCGGCCGGACAGGTGCAGGCGCCTCGGCGCGCGGTGCGAGCGGTTCGGCGTCATTGGGCCCACCTCGACGGTTCGGGACACATCCCGGCCAGCGTAAGTGCGCGAGGGGCCCGGACCGTGGCATCCGGGCCCTGACGCGGGGGCGTGTCGGTTCAGGGGCCGGGGCTGTGGCCGCCCGAGGCGAGCGAGGTGGCCATCATCTGGAGCATCGCCTGGTGCGAGGAGATCCAGGTCGGGGCGTCATCCACGATGTCGGTGACCTGACCGTTCACCGACTTGCTCCAGTGCGCGGCGTCCATGTGCTGCATGAACACGCCGGTGCCCGGTGCGGCGCCCAACGCGCTGTTCTTGCCGACGAACGGGTCGAGCATCATGCGGAACATCGCCAGGTGGGACTTGTTCCAGGTGTCGAAGTTGGAGATGTCGGAGGCCTGTTCCATCGGCGAGCGGTTCCAGTGCGCAGCGTCCATGTGCTGCATGAAGACCCCCGCCATCGGTGCCTGGCCGAGCGCGCTGGACGGACCAACCTCGGGATCGAGCATCATCCGGAACAGCGCCTCGTGGGTCTTCAGCCAGGTGTCGAACTCGGCGATGTCCTGCACCTGAGCGCCCGGCCCGCGGCTGAAGTGCGCGGATTGCATGTGCGCCATGAACGGGTTCACCGCACCGGAGATCGGGTCGTCGGCCGGCTTTGTCGCCGGGGCGGCGGGTGGCGCCGCGGCCGGGGCTGCGCCCGTCTCGTGTGCCATGCCCGGCATGTCCTGGTCGGGCTTGGGAGCGGGCGCGCCCTTGTCCGCCACGGTGACGGTGCCGGTCATGTCCGGGTGCACGGCGCAGTAATACTTGTAGAGACCGGGTTGGGTGAAGGTATAGGTGAACGACTTCCCCTTGGCGAACACACCCGAGTCGAATTTGACCGGCGCAGATGTGGTGGTCACCGTGTGCGGAACGTCGTCCTCATTGGTCCAGGTCACCGCCTGACCCACCGTCACGGTCAATGCAGACGGCATGAATGCGTTCTTCTCGATCGGCACCATGGCCGGCTTGGCCGCCGCGGTGTGCAAGGTCGGGGCGGACGCGGTGTGCGTCATCGCGCCCGCGGCCGTCGCCCCGCCGAGCAGCAGACCCGTCGCCGCCACCAGCGCCGCGGCGGTTCGGGGTACAACGTGGGTGCGCATCTAAGGGCTCCTTCGAAGCAGTGGTCGGACAACTGCTATCGAAAGACACATCAGGACGCCGACGGTTTCCCGCCGGTTGCCGGCAGATCAGATAGTCGGCACGAATACCGTCCATTTGTTACCGAACGCGCACTGATCTGACGACACGTTAGGCGCGATTGGCCGCCTTGAGCCCGCGGCGCAACTCCGGCGGCAGCGCGAACAGCAACGACTCCTCGGCCGCGGTGACCACCTCGACATCGCGGAATCCCCGCGCCGCTAGATGGGCGAGCAGGTCGGTGACCAGGATCTCCGGCACCGAGGCCCCGCTGGTCACCCCGATCGTCTGCACCCCGTCCAGCCAGGCATCGGCGACCTCCCCTGCCCGGTCCACGAGATGGGCCGCCGCCGCCCCGTACTCCCGGGCCACCTCGACCAGGCGCACGGAATTCGAGGAGTTGCGTGAGCCGACCACGATGACCAGGTCGGTGCGCGGCGCAATCGCCTTCACCGCCTCCTGGCGGTTCTGCGTGGCGTAACAGATGTCGTCGCTGGGCGGGTCCAGCAGCGCCGGGAAGCGCTCGCGCAGCTTGGCCACTGTCGCGAGCGTCTCGTCGACGGAGAGCGTCGTCTGGGACAGCCAGGCGACCCGCTGCTCGTCCTTGACCACGATGTTGGCCACGTCGTCCGGCCCGTCGACCAGATGAATGTGCTCGGGGGCCTCGCCGGAGGTGCCGATGACCTCCTCGTGCCCCTCGTGGCCGATCAGCAGGATGTCGTAGCCGGCCGCGGCGAACCGGCGGGCCTCGTTGTGCACCTTGGTGACCAGCGGACAGGTGGCGTCGATGGTCCGCAGCGAGCGGGCCGCGGCCTCCTGGTGCACGACGGGGGCCACCCCGTGCGCGGAGAACACCACGACGGCGCCCTCCGGGACCTCCTCGGTCTCCTCGACGAAGATCGCGCCCCGCTCCCGCAGCGTGGCCACCACCTGCTGGTTGTGCACGATCTCCTTGCGCACGTAGACCGGCGCCCCGTGCAGTTCCAGCGCCCGCTCGACGGCCTGCACGGCGCGGTCTACGCCTGCGCAGTAACCGCGCGGCGCGGCCAGCAGCACGCGGCGAATGGGCTCGGTCATGTACTCAATCGTAGGTGGCCGAAGCCTCTGGAATGAGTTCGGGCGCTGTAGCGGGCCGAGCGGCCACTGAGATCCCGCGGGGCGCGGGCAGGTCCTCGGACACCACCCCGAGGTGGTGCAGGCGGCGCGCGGAGACCAGCACCCGCGTCTCCAGCGAGGCGGTCGCGGCGTTGTAATCGCTGACCGCGCGGCTCAGTGAGCGACCCAACCGGTCCACGTGCTCGCCCATCGTCGACAGCCGCCCGTAAAGCTCCCGACCCAGCTCGAATACCTCCCGGGCATGCGTGGTCAGCGACTCCTGCTGCCACCCCCAGGCCACCGTACGCAGCATGGCCACCAACGTGGTCGGGGTGGCGATCAACACCCGGTGCGTCATCGCGTGCTCGAGCAGATCCGGATCGTGCTCCAGCGCCGGGGCCAGGAACGCCTCGCCGGGCAGGAACAGCACCACGAACTCCGGGCTGCCCGCCACCCGCGCCCAGTACTGCTTGTCCGCCAATTCGTCGACGTGCGCGCGCAGCCGCCGTGCGTGGGCGCGCAGCCGCTCCCGGCGCTGGGTGTCGCCGGTGCATTCAGCGGCCTCCAGGTAGGCGGTCAGCGACACCTTGGCGTCCACCACCACGCAGCGTCCGCCGGACAGCCGGACCACCAGATCCGGGCGCAGTACCCCGTCGGGGGAATCGAGGTGCACCTGTTCGTCGAAGTCGCAGCGTTCGGCCAGCCCGGCCAGTTCCACCACGCGGCGCAACTGCAGTTCACCCCAGCGGCCGCGGGCCTGCGGCGCGGACAGCGCGCCGGCCAAAGCGGCGGTCTGCTCGGTGAGCTCCTGGCAGCCGGTGTGGAACAGCTCCACCTGTTCCCGCAACGCGCTGTAGGCGCCCACCCGAGCGTTCTCCAGCTCGCGTAGCCGCCCCTCCACCCGGTCCAGACAGTCCCGCAGCGGGGCGTGCGCCAGGTCCACTAATGCGGCGCTGTTCGCGCGCAGCGCCCGCGCGGAGAGGTTCTCGAACTGCCCGGCGGCCAGTGAACGGCCCAGCAGCAGCCCCGCGCCCAGCCCGAGCAGCACCCCGAGCAGCAGCGCGAGCGCCCATGCGTTGTTCATGCGGTCACCGTGCCGGCCGCATCCGACAGTTTCGTGTGGAGTGCACGGGATCTGTGGATTACCGGCGAACGGATCGGTGGCGGGGTTAAGGTCGCCGGCGGAGGGCGATCTGGCCATGTGGCGAAGTCGGTGGCGCGCCGCGCTGGGTACGGGCGCGCTGGTGTTGTCCACGGCGGTGCCCGCCGGGGCGGCGACCGGCACGGATGCCACCGCCTGGCCGACCTCGATGGCCGCCGTGGGAGACTCGATCAGCCGCGCCTTCGATGCCTGCGGATTCTTTCGGGATTGTCCGCCGCGCTCCTGGAGCACCGGCACCGACTCGCGGGTGGACAGCCTGCGCACTCGATTGGCCGCGGCATCGGGTCACGACGTGGCGGCAGTCAACCTGGCGCACACGGGCGTGGGGGTAGCGGCGTTGTCCGACCAGATCGCGCAGGCGGTGCCGGCCAAGGTCGACTACGTCACCATCGACATCGGCGCGAACGACGCCTGCGCAGACTCGGTCCCGGATATGACCTCGGTGCCCACCTTCCGCACGCAACTGCGGGCGGCGCTGGGCGACCTGCGCAGGGACCTGCCGCAGGCCCGGGTACAGATCATCAGCATCCCGGACGTCAACCGGCTCTGGGAGATCGCGCACACCCACCGGCTGGCCCGGTTCACCTGGACCAAGGCCCACATTTGCCAGTCGTTGCTGGCCGACCCGTTGAGCACATCCGCCGCTGACGAGGCCCGTCGGGCCACCGTCGGCCGGCAGGTGGATTCCTACAACGCCGAGCTGGCCGCCGCCTGCGCCGACTACGGGCCGACCTGCCGCTGGGACGGCGGCGTGGTGCACGGCACTCGCTTCACCTTCCACCAGCTGTCCAAGTGGGATTACTTCCATCCCAATGTGTACGGGCAGCGGGCGCTGGCGGAGGTCGCCTGGAGGGCCGGCTTCTTCAGCTGACATAGGCTTTCCGCTCGTGACCTTGACCATCGGAATCGTCGGTCTGCCCAATGTCGGCAAGTCGACGCTGTTCAACGCGTTGACCCGCAACGACGTGCCGGCCACCAACTACGCGTTCTCCACGGTGGAGCCGAACGTCGGAGCCGTCGGGGTACCCGACCCGCGGTTGCCGGTGCTCGCCGAGATGTTCGACTCGGTCAAGGTGATCCCGGCCACGGTCAACTTCGTGGACATCGCCGGGGTGGGCAAGGGTGCCTCGGAGGGTGCGGGGCTGGGCAACAAGTTCCTCGCCCACATCCGCGAGTCCGACGCGATCTGCCAGGTGATCCGGGTGTTCGCCGATCCGGACGTGGCGCACGTGGACGGTGAGGTCAACCCCAAGTCGGACCTGGAGACCTTGAACACCGAGCTGATCCTCGCCGACCTGCAGACCATCGAGAAGGCAATGCCGCGGCTGGAGAAGGAGACGCGGCTGTCCAAGGAGCTGGCCCGGGAGAACGCGGCGAAGTTGGCCGCGGCGCACGAGGCCCAGGAGGTGCTGTACTCCGGTCGCACCATTTACGCGGCCGGCCTGGACACCGCCCCCCTCTACGACCTGCACCTGCTGACGGCCAAGCCGTTCCTGTATGCGTTCAACCTCGATTCCGACCAACTCGGTGACGAGGCATTGGCCGGGCAATTGCGTGAGCTGGTGGCCCCGTCGGAGGCCATCCTGCTCGACGCCAAGTTCGAGGCGGAGTTGATCGAGCTCGACGAGGCCGACGCCGCCGAGCTGCTCGCGTCCACCGGGCAGGCCGAGTCCGGACTGGACGTACTGGCCCGGGTCGGTTTCGCCACCCTGGGCCTGGCCACCTATCTCACCGCAGGGCCCAAGGAGGCCCGGGCGTGGACGATCCGTCAGGGCGCCACCGCCCCGGAGGCCGCCGGGGTGATCCACTCCGACTTCCAACGCGGCTTCATCAAGGCCCAGGTGGTCTCCTACGACGACCTGATCGCCGCGGGCTCGATGAACGAGGCCAAGGCCCGCGGCCAGGTGCGCATCGAGGGCAAGGAGTACGTGATGCGCGACGGCGACGTCGTCGAATTTCGTTTCAATGTTTAGTTGCGGTCTGGCATCTGACGCCCTGTTGCCTCGCGTATCCGGCGTCAATGCGGCCGTCAGTGATCACCAGCTCTGATGTGATGGCGTGGTGCGCTCCCTTTTCGTGTTCCCGGCCCTGTGCCGCGGCGAGGTGTTACGGCGTCTAGCGGTCGCCAAAGTGAGGACAGACCTTCCCATCGGAGTCACCGAGCCTGACCGACAGGTCCTGGTGTGGGCCGAACTTGTCGAGGATCTCTCTGCGGCCGACGTCACCTCCGACGACATCGTCGAGTTGGAGCGTGTTGCGGGCTTCCGTCCGGGGTGGGGGATTGAGATTGCCATCTCGGGCCACTTCGAGGACTGGCGGCAGCGGGACTTGCGGACGCTCACGACGTGGCTTCTCTCGGAAGGCGGGTGTGCGACGTCCATCGAGCTGGACGAGTTCAAGACTGCTGAAGAGTGGAGCGAGCACTGGGCCGGCTGACGTTGCGGTGCTCGTCGCGCGCCCGGAGTAGCCTGAGCGCATGGTGAACCCCGCCCTGCAATCGGCGATCGACGCGATGAGCCTGGATGAGCGGTTGGAGCTCGTCGAGTACATCGAGAGCACCGTCGAGTCCTCGCCGATTGCCGTGACCGAGGCGCAGAGGGCGACGATCCAGTCCCGCGCAGCAGAGCTCGCGGCGGACCCTTCCATCGGGCTTGCCAGAGACGAGCTCGAGGCCCGGATCGGTGAGCGCTGGAAGTGACAGGCCGCCGCCTGATCTTTCATCCGGGCGTGGCAGGTGACCTGGCGGCGATTCTCGACTACTACGGAAGCCGTGATCCGGCCCTGCCTGCACGATTCCGTGTGCGTCTGGCAGAGCAGCTCGATCGCCTGGAGTCGTTCCCCGAGTCCGGCGCCGTCCTGTTCGAGTCCTACCGGCGCGTCATACTCAAGCGATTTCCCTATCTGGTCGTGTACTTGCTCGCGGCGGACCAGATCCTCGTGCTGGCGGTGGTGAGCTACCGCCGCAACCCAACCTGGGTGGAAAGAACCGTTTCGCAGCGCTCCGAGGAGCCATCAACCAACGGCTAGGGTGTTGCCCTGATGACGTTGTTCGACGTCGGAACGCTGTGGAGTTCCGCTTCAACGTCTGACTCAGCCGGCGCGCTCGGCGCGGCGGTACTCGTCCAAGGCGTCCGGGGGGATGTGGGCGATTCCCTCCACCATCACCGATCGGACGCGTCGTTCGATGACGGCTTTTGCGAGCTCAGGCCCGGGGATACCGGTGGCGCGAGCAGCTTCGACGAGAGTGAGCAGACCGAGACGATGAGCCTTCTCGGCAATGGATTCGGACATCTCAGCCTCCCTCCCCGAAGAGTTTACGGTGGAGAACCACGATCTGATGCTCGATGCCGGCGAGCGGGCTCAGCGCCTCGAACTCGCGCAACGGTTCGCGCGCACTCTCGAGGTCCCACAGGAGGGTTGCCGCTTCATCCAGGTCGTAGGTGACCGTAGCGGGTGGTTCGGTCATGCCTGACGCTCTGCCGGATCGTGCAAGGCGCGAACATAAACACAGCCACCGACACTTCGGCGACGCGCGGATGCGTACGACGGGGGACGCCTGAATCAGCCGCCACGGCCGTGCCCAGCGAAGGTTAGGAATGCAAGTCGAAACAGCTGAGGTGCGACACGCCGTTCGCGCCGTCACTCCTGTTCCAATATGCATCCCGGGCCGACGGGGCCCGGGCCCAGCGTCTGCGGGGGTGAAGCCGTGCTGAACTTTTCGATGGGCGTCTCGGTGGACGGGTTCATCACCGACCGTGAGGGCGGGATCGGGTGGACGCCGCCGGACGAGGAGCTGTTCCGTTTTCACCTCGCGCGGGTGAGCGAGCTCGGCGCCGTGCTGCTTGGCCGCAAGCTCTACCAGACCATGCTGGTGTGGGAGACCGACCTTTCGTTGCGCGACGACGAGGCCGGTGCCGCGTTCGCCGAGATCTGGTGCGCGCTGCCGAAAGTCGTATTCAGCCGCACGCTGGAAAGCGTGCAGGGCAATGCGCGGCTCGCGCAGGGGTCGGTGGCCGAGGAGGTTGTCGCGGTGCTCGGCGCGACCGACCGGGACGTGGAGATCGGCGGCGCCGGCCTGGCCGCGGCGGCGATCGAACTCGGCCTCGTCGACGAGTTCCGGATCTTCCGCTACCCGGTCCTCGTCGGGGGCGGCACGCCCTTCCTGGCGCCGGTCACCGAAAGCGTTGTGCTGGACCTCGTGGAGACCCGGGCGTTCGGCTCGCGGGTGATCTACGAGCGCTACCGGCGCGCGCCGGCTCCCTGATCCGCGGCAGCGGCCTTCAGCTGTTCGACCAGGATGTCGCCGTGGCCCGCGTGCCGAGCCAGTTCGGCGATCATGTGCGCGTAGATGTAGCGCAGGTTCACCGGGCCGAAGCGCCACTCGAACTGCTCGTCGAGGCCGTGCTGCGCAGCCACCTCGCGCGAGTGCTCGCAGGCGGCCAGGAAGGCCGAACGCACCGAGGCGATGGTGTCCGCGGGCTCGAGCACGAAACTCTCGTCGATGGTCTCCGGCAGGCCCACCTCGGCCCGCGAAACGCCTGCCACCCGCGAGTGGAACCAGATCTTCTCCGCGAACGTGGCGTGCTTGACCAGCGACAACGGCGTCGTCAGCGACGGGACCAGCCGCGCCCGGGCGGTGGTGTCATCGAGGTCGGCGAGGATGCCCACGATCTCGTCCCGTTGCACATCGAGCAGGCCCTCGAGCACCGCCCGCTCGCCGGCCACGAAGGCTTCCGGTCGAATCACGCCGTCTCCAACGCGGATGCGGGGTCGGGATCGAGCGCTGTGCACAGGACGCGCAGGATTTCGGCTTGCTTGATCAGGAACGCGCCCTCGTCGAGCTTCTTGCGGCGCAGCCACGCGGTGACCTCGGTGTTGCACTTGCTCGCGTTGCAGGAACGGCAGGCCGGACGACGTTGACCAGGGTGTAGCGGCCGCCGACAGAGATCGGCAGGGCGCAGTCCTTCTGCAGGTGTTCGTCCTGCTTGTGGCAGTAGGCGCAGCCGCCCCAGGCCGTCTTCAGCGCCGCCCATTGGGCCTCCGTCAGGTCGTGTTCGACCCTGGCCATCCGACGCTTGCGGCGTCGGGCGTAGACGGCGGTTTTGCTTCGGGAGACCACGTTTCGAGCGTAGGGCGCTCGAGCTCGTCGACCCAGGCTTCGTGCTCGCGACGCGCCCAGTCCACCGGGACATTTCCGGTGCGCATCGCGCGCAGCGCGACCGGGTCGCGCAGTGCGAAGGAGAGATGGCCGAGGACGAGCACGCCGAGGCCGAGGGCGAACCAGTCGTGGGTGAAGGTCGCGCCGCTGCGCCAGGACAACCGGGTCCAGTCGTGGAAGTACATGACGGCGCCGGTCAGGAACAACGTGCCGATCGCCCCGGCAGAGGCGGCGGCGTTGAGCTTCTGACCCGCGTTGAACTTGCCCACCCGGATCTCGCCGTTGCGGCGGGTTGGCGAGCGCAGCCAGCGCCGGTCATCGGCAGCGAAACGGTTGAGCCGGCCCAGATCGTCGCGGTAGAGGCGCGAGGCCAGCCCGGCCAACAGCGGGACGGGCAGCGCGAAGCCAGACCACACGTGGATCTGCCGGACCGTATGGCGATGTCCG
>DASXPS010000051.1 GCA_036493475.1 Sporichthyaceae bacterium
GAACTGCGGCTATGGGCGGGTGCTGGTCAAGCTGGTGGACGCGCTGTATCACCGCCGCCGCGGGCAGCAGCTGCTGGAGGGGATGCTCGACCCGCACGGCTGGGTGCAGGCCGGGGACGGGCGGCGGTGGCGGCCGCCGAATATTTCCAACCTGGCGCGGGCTCGGTCCAGGTTGGGCGCCGATCCGCTGCACATGTTGTTCGACGAGGTCGCCGGCCCGGTCGGCGGCCCCGTCGCCGACGGGGTGGCTGGGGTGTTCTGCTGTGGGCTACGGGTGGTGTCGGTGGACGGCTCCACCACCGACGTGCCCGACACCACGGAGAACGACGCGTACTTCGGGCGGCCGTCGAACGCGTCGCGAGCGGGGGCGTTCCCGCAGGTCCGGTGGCTGGCCGCGGCCGAGTCGGGCACCGGGGCGCTGATCGGGGCCACGATCGGCCCGTACACGGTCGGGGAGCAGACCCTCGCCCGCGACCTGCTGCCCGCCTTCGCCGACGGGATGCTGGTGTTGGCCGACCGCAACTTTCTGTGCCACACCCTGGCCCGCGACGTGCTGGCCACCGGGGCGCACCTGCTGTGGCGGGTCTCGGCGTCGTTCACGCTGACCCCGACCCGAGTGTTGGGCGATGGCAGCTACCTGGCCCGGCTGCGCCCGCGCCGTCGGGCCGACGGCCCGGCGATCACCGTGCGGGTCATCGAGTACACGGTGCACACCAGCGCACACGGCGGTGATGTCGAGGAGTCCTCGGAGCTGTTCTGTCTGGTCACCGACCTGCTCGACGTCCAGGCCTACCCCGCGTTGGACCTGGCGGGCGCCTACCCGATGCGCTGGCAGTGTGAAACGGTGATCGGGCACCACAAAACCGACATGGGTGCGGGCATGGCGGTGCTGCGCAGCAAAGATCCCGAGGGCGTGGCCCAGGAGATGTGGGCGCTGTTCGCGGTCTACCAGGCCATCCACACCCTGATCGGCGCCGCGGCCGACGCCACCGGCATCCCACCGGAAAAGATCAGCTTCCCGCACGCGCTGGCCGCCGCGA
This sequence comes from Sporichthyaceae bacterium, assembly GCA_036493475.1. Taxonomy (NCBI): domain Bacteria; kingdom Bacillati; phylum Actinomycetota; class Actinomycetes; order Sporichthyales; family Sporichthyaceae; species Sporichthyaceae bacterium. The sequence continues at coordinate 1,041 of DASXPS010000051.1, forward strand.
CCGATTCGGTCACGGCGGGCTTTCCCCCCTCACCAGGCTGACCTGGCCCTGGCCACCTTCCTGCTCAAGATCCTCGACCCGGCCTTCCACGTCCGCGACCGACCCGACCGGGCCAGCCCACGAGCCACCAAGAAAGCCGGCGACTTCCCCGCCCGCAAAGACCGACCCAGCGTCGTCCACGTCACCCGACGACTACAGATCCACTGCCTCCGACCCAACAGCCCACTGTTGATCAACTAAAGCAAGGCCATTGGCCGGGGTGGCCGTGGCGCCGCCCGACGATTCGTGGCCGCGAGGACCACATCCTCACGCCTTCACCGCATCCGCCTCCGGTTCTTCATCGGCCTCGTGGATCGTGCTGCGGTAGGCACTCGATAATGCGGTTGATCCGGCGCAGCAGCCAATGCTCGGGAAGCGGGCGGATTCCACCTTCTCGATGAGAATCTCGACATACTCGTCGAGCATGTGGTGCGGGATCACCGCCTCGATGAGGTCGAGATCAGTCGTGCTGGGGTAGGTGTCGGTGCGCACCTTCCGCATCAGGTAGGTGACAAACCACGATCTCGCGTCGTCTCGGCGCACGTTTCCCTCCTCGAGGTCACTCCGGCGTGCGGGCAACGTGGCTGCCGGGTGCCGGTCTGAACGGTGCGGGTCCTGCCGGCAGCAGGAGAGGCTTTTCGCCGAGGGTTCTCCGCAGGTCGACCCTGGGGGTGGTGGTGGCGAAGAGTCGTCATCCAGCGGTGGGGCGTCGGTGAATCGCACGCTCACCCCGAGGCGGCCCAACTCGTCGAGCACGATGACCTGGTAGGCACCTGGTAG
>DASXPS010000052.1 GCA_036493475.1 Sporichthyaceae bacterium
AGTTGTTCAGCCTGACCTGGCCGGCCGCAGCAGGGGGCCGGGTGAGCTCCTCCAGTGCCAGTGCCAGCGCCGGCACCGCACCCGCCAGGACCGCCGCCCCCTGTCCCACCTGGCACCGTCGTTGCATCTGTACCTCCCGAGCCGGACCCTGACGCGCAGGGCAGGTAACCCGGACGAGTCCCCCGGCCGGTGGCCGCTAGACTTGTTTCTCGGCCCACCGGCCGGGCGCTCGTAGCTCAACGGATAGAGCATCTGACTACGGATCAGAAGGTTGGGGGTTCGAATCCCTTCGAGCGCGCAGCTGCGATGCAGGTCAGGGCCTGACAACCGGAAGATCTCCGGCGGTCAGGCCCTCCTCGTTGCACGGAATTGCACGAGACCTCGGATCGCACGGCCGACATCGTCCGTTCGGCCGCCAACTGCGAGACCTGCGCGGCCCAGCGGCACTGCACCTGACGTCGTCGTGACTGGCGAACGCCGGCAGGCTCGGGCCGACGCGAAGTAGGTTCGTGGCCGACGACGACCCGGAGACGTCTAGCTCTCAGCGGCCTGCCGAAGGCGTTCGGCCCAATCGAAGGAATCGCCCAACCATTTCGCGTCGCTCGACTTGCGGTAGCCGGGCGCGTTCGTGAGTAGCTCCCATACCCGTTCCGGCGTCGCGGCGATCTCGCATTCCGTTGCGAAGCCCATCGTGTACGGCATGGAAACAAGTTACGCGTCGATGCGGTTGGTGCGCGCAGCCTGGCGCCATGCGCCCGTGACGAAGCTGGGCTGTCAGTTGTGACGCTGGGTCAGGGCTTCGGCTTGGACCAGTACTCGTTCATCAAGTCCATGGCTTGCTGCAACGTCATCGCAGCCACTTCCCCCTCGGGAACCCTCAGTTCGGTGATCAGCGCGTAGACGAGGTCTGCGGGCAACGCCTCGGCCGGGACGGGCGTCTGTTGTCCCGGCCGGATCGGCTTGATGCCGTCGTCCACGCACGACCAGAACTGATCCTCTGTCACTGCGAGCCGGCTGGACCCGAGGATCTCCGACCACAACCTCGGACCGTACGTGTCGGCATTCGCCGGACGAGAGACGCGAGTTCGCAGGATGCGACCATCGGCCAGCGGTAGCTCGTAGGTGATGTGATGGCCGACGCTGCGCCCCCGGGCGTTACGGACGAGTTCCCAGCCCTCGGTCTCACAGAACTTCTGGTGATGGCACCGCGATCCCGGACGGCTCACCGGTTTTGCGCCACCGGTGGCAGTAGCCACGCCTTGAGTTGGTCGTCATTGGCCAGCTCAACGATCTCGACAACGTCCCAATTGTCCTTGTGGTTAGGCACGCCGAAGAGGCGCTCGTTCCAGTCCTCGGCGTACTCACGCAGGGCGTCCATCAGGTCCGTGATCGCGGCGTCGAAGGTGTCGCCGTCACCGTGCACCGGCAGCCCGGGCAGCAGTGCCGCCCAGCCGCCACCCTCGGCGACCACAACAGCTCTGGCCGGGCGAACCTCCATCAGCTTGTTGAGCAGCCGCGCGGCGTCGACAACGGCGTAGCGCTCACTCTTGCGCGACACGGTGATGACACGGCCGACGTGCGCGTCGTCGAGCAGCGTCGGAAGCTCGTCGCGTGCCTGCGTGGTGGTCGGATAGTGGAAGGTCACCGGCCCATGGTGACCGGGTACGTTGAGTACGTCAAGTACTTCGCGTACTTGCCTTTCAGTCCCCAGCGCCGACCTGCGGAAACGCGGTGCTCATCGGATGCGATCAGCAGGCTGGGGGTGGGGCCGCGTGGTCGTTCGGAGCCCAATCGAGCTGATCCCCGCCGCGAATCTGCCGCCACCCTCGAGCCGGTCCGACGGGCCGGGCGGCGTCGGTCAGCCAATAGGTGGCGTCCGGGTGCCAGCCGGCGATCATCGTCGCGGCGTCGTCCATCGGAAGGGCGCGGGTGGCGCCCTCCAGGTAGGCGCTGACCGTGAGGTGCACGCCGTCGTACTCCGCCGCGACCGCGGCCCAGTCCGGGATCAACCAGCGACCGGACCATCCGCTCACCCGCCACCAGTCATGGCGCCGGGCGGGGGTGACGTCGAGCGGGTGAGCCCTGGTCAGGGCCACCCAGTCGGCGGCGCCGCCGATCTCCAGGACCCGGGCGTCCGGATCGATCTGCAGCGGGCGCACGAGGGCTGAGGAGAAGTCGCCCTGGCATTCCTCGACGAGGAACAGCAGCGATGCGTCATAGGGCGGCAGCGATCGGGTGCTCTCGATCAGGCCGTGGGTGGTGGGCGCCGACCACCAGGATCCGCTGACCCCGCCGAGCGGCTCGGGCGAGTGGAGTTCGCGGCGGACCTCGGCTGCCAGCCGGGTCGACCACCCGTGCAGTGCGGCGCTCGCGCTGACCGGGTCGGGGTGCGCGGCGCCGTGCTCCCAACGCACGACGTGCTGCCGATCGAACGCGACCGCGCTCGACCACCACTCCGCGCCCGGTGCCGTCGCCAGCGCGCGGGCCACCGGCAGCAAGGCCGCGCGCACCTCCGGCGCATCGAGCAGCGCCTCGCGCGCAAACGGCGCCTGCCAATACATCGCCGAACACACGCTGTCCGCCAGCGGGTGCAGCAGCTCAATCTCGCCCAGCGCGCTCACCGGTGCACCGTCGAAACGGGTGAGCGCCGCCAGCGCCTCGTCGATCAGGTCCGGCGTGGGACCGTCATGGCTGCGGTGCCAGACCGCGCTGAGCCTTGGGTCGTGCGCGGCGGCAACGAGCAGGCACAGCTCCCGCCCGCGCGGCCCGTCCAGCCACGCCTGTCCGGTCACCCCGTCAGATTAAGCAACTCCCGCCTGCGTCGCACCCGAGTAATGCCGGTTGACCCCCGGCAGCAGCGCGAGCGACATGACCAACAACCACGTCCCGTAGAACACGACGCCGAACCAGAACACGAAAATGCCGTGCCAGGCGAACGGGCCGGTCTTGACGAAGTACGCCATCAGCGCGGGCACGAACGAGATGGCGACCCAGACGTTGAGGTAACCGACCCACCGTGGCAGCAGCGGGTCCGGGCGGTCGTCGGAGAAAATCCCCCAGGCGATGACCACGCCCTGCAGGGAGAACGGCCCGACCGGGGTGAGGAACAGCAGCCAGCCGAGGTCGTGCAGCGCCTGGGTGGTGTCCGGGTTGCGCTCCGGATGGAACGCGGCCACCTCGAGGACGACCATCGGGATCACCAGCAGTGCGAAGGTCACCGCGCCGATGATCGCCTGCAGGATCGCCAGCACCGGCGTGGCGCCATCCGCCATCCGCCACAGCTGCAGCGTGATCAGCGCCAGCACCGGCGCGATCAGGCAGACGCCGAGGCTCGCCAGCATCAGCCCGACGCGGATCGACGTCAGGTGCTGCGTGTAGTAGTGCACGACCTGCGCGGGTGTCTGGTTGGCCTTCGGTGGCACCGGTAGGAAGCGCGCCAAGGTGAAGCCGGCCAGCGCCACGACGAGTCCGGCGATGCCGCACCACGCGCAGGCCAGCTCGGTGATCCGCCCCCGCGGCCGGGCCGGCGCGGTGGCGGTGGAGACATCGGGCAGAGTGGCGGCATCCGTCATGAGCACGAGTCTGGCGTACTGCGAAAATCGAGCCATGGAGCAGGCAATCCAGATGGTCGGCGCGCTGTTCGTGCTCGGCGGATTCGTGGCCAACCAACGCTGGGGGTTGCGCTCGGATGCCCGTTCGTATCTGCTCGCCAATGCGGTCGGCGCCGCGATCCTCACCGTGTGCGCCGTGCTGAATTCCCAGCCGGGGTTCGTGTTGTTGGAGGGGGTGTGGGCGGTGGTCTCCACGGTGGGCTTGATCCGGGCCCTGCGGCCGGGTACCCCGTCTAAGGCCCCGGGTCTCGGGTAAGGACGCGACTGTGCCTACCCATCGCGTCGTGATTATCGGCTCCGGCTTCGGCGGCCTGTTCGCCACCAAGCACCTGCGCCGGGCCCCCGTAGAGGTGACGCTGATCGCCCGGACCACCCACCACCTGTTCCAGCCACTGCTCTATCAGGTCAGCACCGGGGTGCTGTCCCCCGGCGAGATCGCCCCGGCCACCCGGGAGATCCTGCGCCGCCAGCGCAACGCCCGGGTACTGCTCGGCGATGTGGTCGACATCGACGTGAACGCCCGGACGGTCACCTCGACCTCACCGTTGGGCAGCACAACCACCGCGTACGACTCGCTGATCGTCGCGGCCGGCGCCGGGCAGTCCTACTTCGGCCACGACGAGTTCGCCGAATACGCGCCGGGCATGAAATCCATCGACGACGCCCTGGAGCTGCGCGGTCGGATCTTCGGCGTGTTCGAGTTGGCCGAACTCACCCGTGATCCGGTGCTGGCCCAACGGCTGCTCACCTTCGTGGTGATCGGCGCCGGTCCCACCGGTGTGGAGATGGTCGGTCAGATCGCCGAACTCGCGCACCGCACGTTGCCCCGGGACTTCCGCGCGATCGATCCCAAGCGCGCCCGCATCGTGTTGGTGGACGGCGCCGATGAGGTGCTCGGCTCGTTCGGTCCGAAGTTGGCCAGGGCCGCGCGCAAGCGGCTGGAGGAAATGGGCGTCGAGGTACAGCTCGGCCAGATGGTGGTCGACGTGGACGCCGAGGGCGTGGTGCTGGCCGACAAGGCGGGCAACCACACCCGCATCGAATCGTCCTGCAAGGTGTGGGCAGCCGGGGTGTCCGCCTCCCCGTTGGGTCGCCGGCTCGCCGCACAAACCGGCGCCGAAACCGACCGCGTGGGCCGGGTGAAAGTGAACCCGGACCTGACGCTGCCCGGCCACCCCGAGGTGTTCGTCGTCGGCGACATGGCCACGCTGGACCACCTGCCCGGCGTGGCCCAGGTGGCCATGCAGGGCGGGAAGTTCGCGGCCAAACGCATCTCTGACCGCCTCGTCGGGGAGAACCCGCAGCAGCCCTTCCGGTACTTCGACAAGGGCAACATGGCCACCATCTCCCGGTTCAACGCGGTGGCCCAGGTGGGCAAATTGCGCTTCTCCGGGTTCGTCGCCTGGCTGCTCTGGTTGGTGATTCACCTGATCTATCTGGTCGGGTTCAAGAACCGGATCACCGCACTGCTGCATTGGACGGTCAGCTTCATCGGCCGGGACCGTTCCGAGCGCACCGCGACCGCGCAACAGGTCTATGCGCGCACGGCGTTGCGTCGGCTGCCTGACATCGAGTCTGAGACCTGGGGCCTGACGCCGCCCGGCGGGTGAAAGCCGGCACGTAACCCTCGGGTGCCATCCTTCGCGCATGAAGGTGACCTGGAAGGACGCCCCGGAGGAGCACGATTACCCGGCCGCGGCCGCTTACCTGTCGTTGCTGTTGCCCGCCGATGCAACGGACGCGGCGGTGACGTCGTTGCGCGCCGCGGAGTGCACCGCCCGCAAGGCCAAGGACATCCTGCGGGCCTCTGGGCTGGCGTTGCTGCCCAAGGACAACCCGCACGTGGCCGCGGATCTGGACAAGGTGCACGACGGGAAGACGCTCTCGCCGATCCTGCTCGTCCAGGGTGAGGTCCGCTGCGGTCGGCCGTTGCTCATCGCCGATGGCTATCACCGGGTCTGCGCGAGCTACTGGCTGGACGAGAACACCGACATCCCGTGTCGGTTGGGGACCTGCCCCGAGCTCCCTCGATGACCTTCGCGCATCTCTGCCTGGTCGTCGCGGTCGGGCTGTTCGGGCCGCTGCTGGCGCTGCCCAAGCGTTGGCACGTGCCGGTGGTGGTTGGCGAACTGGCTGCCGGGGTGGTGCTCGGGCCGACCGGGACCAAGACGTTGAACGCCGCCTCGCCCACATTCACCTTTCTGGCGGACATCGGCTTCGCCTTGGTCATGTTCGTGGCCGGTACGCACGTGCCGGTGCGCGACCCGGCGCTGCGGCCGGCGTTGAAGCACGGGCTGTTGCGCGCGGTCGGGGTCGGGGCGATCGCGGTGGCGTTGGGCGCGGCGCTGTCGCACGCCTTCGACACCGGGCACACCGCGCTGTACGCGGTGCTGATGACCTCCTCGTCCGCGGCGCTGATCCTGCCGATCGTGGACTCGGTCGGACTGTCCGGCCCGACCATCGTGCAGTTACTGCCGCAGGTGGCCGTTGCCGACGCGGCCTGCATTGTGTTGTTGCCGTTGGCCATCGAACCCTCCCGGGCGGGCCGTTCGGCGCTCGGTGCATTGGCGGTGCTGGCCTGCTCGGCCGCGTTCTGGGTGTTTTTGCGCGAGGCGGAGCGCCGCGGGTGGCGGGAGGCCCTGCACGAGGAGAGCAAGCAGCGCAGCTTCGCAATGGAGCTGCGCATCAGCCTGCTGGTGCTCTTCGGCCTGGCCGCGATCGCCGTCCGGACGCACGTCTCGATCATGTTGGCCGGGTTCGGACTGGGCATCGCGGTGACCGCCGTGGGCGAACCGCGCCGGTTGGCCCGTCAGATGTTCGGCATCACCGAGGGCTTTTTCGGCCCGCTGTTCTTCGTCTGGCTCGGGGCGTCATTGAACCTGCGGGCGTTGGGCGACCACCCGAAGTTCATCGGCCTGGGCCTGCTCCTCGGCCTCGGCGCCGTGGCCACCCATGCCGCGATGACGGTCACCAAGCAACCGCCGGCCGCCGGTGCCCTGGCTGCGGCGCAACTGGGTGTCCCGGTTGCCGCGACCACCCTGGGTCAACAGCTGCATCTGCTTGCGCCCGGCGAGCCCGCCGCGCTGATCCTGGGTGCGCTGGTCACCATCGCCGTGGCGACGCTGGCCGGTGGGCTGCTGGCGCGCGGCGGCGCCGCTCAGAGCCCGCCGCGGAACTCGATGTCCGCGGGTGCCACCACGGGGGAACCCAGATCCAGCTGAATCTGGATGTGGTACCCGATGGGGATGTCCCGCGGGTTGCCCAGATAGTGCTGCCCGTTGAAGAACGCGGTGACCGGGCCGTGGAACGGACCGATCTGACTACTCGTCAGCGGCTGGCCCCACACGTCGAAGAAGTCGCCGAGGGTGAAGGTGCGCGGCACCGGAGCCTCGATATGGATCATCCCGTCCGGGGTGTGCGTGTGCAGCCAGGCGAAGCAACTGCCGTTGGTGACGAACACGTTCCCGTCGGGCTTGTGGTCCAACGTCCAGGGCGGGCCGATACCGATGCCGTAGGGCACCTGCTTCTGCGCACCGTTGATGAAGATGGCCAGCCGGGAGTGCACGTGGAAGAGCAACTTCTCGCCCTTGTCGCAGCGGATGCCGTCCGCCAGCGGACCGGGCGACAGCACGGCGGGCGGGGCGAGCACCGACCCGAACGGAATCGGCATGTCCTCCGGGCCGGGGGTGCCCGCCGGGCCGGGCGTGGCCAACGGGCCGAGCCCGTCGAGTGAACCCAGCAGGAAGGGCGCCACGGTGGGTGCCGGTGGGTGCGTCGCGTACGGCGAGGCACTCGGCGATGGGGACGCCGAGGGACTCGGGGACGCGACGGGCACCGACGTGGCGCAGCCGACCGCGCCCAGGCCGACGGCAGCGAGGATGAACAGGGGGGCGCCCCAGCGGGAGATCACCAGACCAGAGGTACCAGACGGTGCCGAACCCTCGACATGTACTCGGTGTAACCGGCGAGATTGCTCGCCAGGAACTTCTCCTCGTCCAGCGCACGCACGGCCAGCACCGCGCTCAACACCACGCCCGGCAGCAGCGCCCACAGCGAACCCAACGCCAACGGCTGTGCGATCAGCTGCAGCGTCAGGCTGCTGTACATCGGGTGGCGGACCAAGGCGTACGGGCCGGTGGAGACCACCTGCTGGTTCTCTTCCACCTGCACAGTCGCCGCGGCGTAGCTGTTGGTCTTGAAGACCAGGAACACCATGTACAGCGCGACCGCCATGAGCGCGAGCCCGACGACGCACACCGGGGCGGAGACCGATGACCAGTCCCGGCGATGGTCGGTGGCGGCCACCGCCATGGTGGTCAGCATCAGCAACTGCACGACGCGTTGGACCTTCTGCTGCGCGGCGGTCTCCTCGCTGCGCGCCCGCACGCCCTGGCCCAGACGCCGCTCCAGCAGCGCGGGGTCCTTGCGGTACAGGTACAGCGACGTCGCCGCGTCCGCGAGGAAAAGGACGGTGACGAAGGCCCAGGCCTGCCAGTAGTGGAAGGTCCAGGCGAAAAGCATCAGGAAGGCGACGCGCACGATCAGATGGCGAATCAGGGTGGCGACGGCACGTGAACGCAGGCTCATTGCGCCACGCTATTCATGATCGATTTCAGGATTCGCCCGCGGAACAGTCACCGCCCCAGCAAGCGATTTCCATCGGTAGGTCGGTTGCGGGCAAGAACACGTCAGCCCACGCTCAACCGCCGCGACGTGCGGCGGCCCGGGTTCGGGCAATCTCCTCGGCGAACGGGTTGGGCGCGATCCAGTTGGGGAACGCCCGCACCAGCCGGGTCGGGCCGTGCACCTCGATCAGTCCGTCGCCGACCTCACGCCGCCACGGGGTGCGCCCGGAGTACCAGCGGTGCAATGCGTGATTGTCCCCGGAGACCACCAGGTCCACCTCGTAGCCCGGGTCGATCTCACAACCGGTCGCGCCGTTGCGATGGTCGGTGACCAGCCACGCCCGGCCCGGCTTGGCCCCGGTCGCCCGGAACTCCACCGTGGTCCGCCCGGTCGGCACCAGATCCAGGTGCACCCGGCGGTGCAACTGCCAGACCACCCAGGCGATGTCGAGTTCGTTGTCCTCGGGATCCAGGAACGCCCAGCGCACAGCCCAGTTGCCCACCGACCAGACGACCTCCTCCAGGTCCCGGCCGGCCGCGGTCAGGTGGTACTCCTGGTGCCCGCCGACCGCCGCCCGTTCCAGAATTCCGCGGTTGACCAGCGTGCGCAGTCGTTGCGAGAGCAGGGTGCGACTGATCCGCGGGATCCCGCGGTGGATGTCGTTGAACCGGTGCGCGCCGAGCATCATCTCGCGCAGGATCAGCAGGGTCCAACGGTCGGCGAGACATTCCGCCCCGGCCGCGATCGGGCAGTACTCCGCATACGTCGCCATGGTCGAAGTATCCGACGTGGCGTCATGTCTGTCCGGTACAGGTTGTGTACCGCCGCAGTACTGATGCTGTACTGGTCGCGCACCGTGGCCCGCACGCAGGGTAAGTACATCGATCCCACCCCCTGGAGGAGCCCAGCATGACCGAGTTCCCGGCCATCACTCACGTCGCGGTCACCGTGCGTGACCTGAACGTGAGTCGGCCCTGGTACCGCAACCTGTTCGGCGTCGACCCGGTCCTCGACGAGGACACCGGCCCGTTCCACCACGTGGTGTGGTTGATCGGCGGCACCCTGATCGGCATCCACGCCTTCCCCGACGGGGACAACGCCCACGCCTTCGACGAGCGCCGCCCCGGCCTCGACCACGTGGCGTTCGGCTGTGCCAACCGGGCCGAACTCGAAGAGTGGATGAACCAGCTGGACAAGCTCGGCGTGCAGCACGGCGGGATCGTCGACGCCGCGTACGGCTCCGGGCTGTCCTTCCGTGACCCCGACAACCTGCCGCTGGAGTTCTTCGCCCCGCCGGGCTGATGACCCATCAGCTATGACCGCGACGACGCCCGCGGGAAAACCACGGGCGTCGCCGTTGGGCCCGCCGGCATGCTGGGTCGGTGAAACCGGGTAGTGCGGCACGGCTGGGCATGCTCGCGTTGCTGTGGGGGTCCAGCTTCTTGTGGATCAAATTCGCGCTGCGCGGGGTCAGCCCGTTGCAACTGACCACGTTCCGCCTGATCATCGGCGCAGCGCTGGTGCTCGTGGTCATCCGCAGCCGCGGGCTGCGGTTACCCGCTGAGTCGAGCACCTGGGTAGCGCTCGCCGTGGCCGCGGTGTTCGGCAACGTCATCCCCTACACGTTGTACGGGGTCGGCGAGCACACTGTGGACTCCGCGGTGGCCGGCGCGCTCAACGCCACCACGCCGCTGTTCACGTTCGTGTTCGGCCTGACCGTAGGTGTCGACCGGCAGCTCGGGCAACGCCGGCTGATCGGGTTGGCGCTCGGTTTCCTCGGCGCGCTGGTCCTGCTGGAGCCGTGGCACAACGCGCACGGCACGCTGCGCGGGTCGCTGGCCTGCCTCGGCGCGGCGGCGAGTTACGGCGTCTCCTACGTCTACGCCAGTAAGCGAGTGATCGGCCGCGGCCATCCGCCGATCGTGCTGGCCGCGGCGCAGTTGACCGTGGCCACTGGGCTGATGTTGCTTCTGCTGCCGTTCGCCGGACACAGCGCGGTGCACCTGCACCCGAAGGTGCTGTTCGCCGTTGTCATGCTCGGTATCGCCAGCACCGGCTTGGCCTACATCCTCAACTACCGCCTGCTGGCCGATGAGGGCCCCGCGGCCACCAGCACCGTCACCTATCTGATGCCGCCGGTGTCCGTGCTGCTCGGCGGACTGGTGCTGGGCGAGCCGTTAGCGGCCAACCTGGTGTTCGGCGGCATCGTCGTGTTGATCGGTGTGGGTCTCGCGCAACGAGGCCGCGCTCAGGTGGGAATCGAGCCGACCTGAACCTGCTCCGGCACCGCGGGCACCAGCACCGCGACGCGCGGACGGGGTCCGCGTCGTCGAATCAGCAGCGCCCCGTACACCGATTCGGCCAGGTCTCCGGCCAACCGCAGCCCGGTACCCGGCGCCGCGTCGGTGGTGAAGCCGAGCCCCTCGTCCGCGACCTCCACCACCACCGAGTCGCCGAGCGCCTCGACGGTGACGGTGATCTCGCCGGCCCCGTGCCGGATCGCGTTGTCCAACAGCACATTGAGCACCTGGCGGACCACCGCGGGGGCGCAGCGCGCCGCGGGTACATCGTCGCAACGCAACTGCACCCGCCGGGACTCCGGCGGGCGCAGCCGCTGCACCGCGGCGCGGGCCTCCGCGGCCACGTCACACTGGGCGTCCAACGCGCTGCCCCGGACCAGGATCAGGTCATCGACGATGGTCTGCAGTTGGCGGGCCCGGTCCAACGCGGTGTCCACCGCCTCGCAGTGCGCGGCGGGGTCGGCCGCGGCGGTTTCCAGCCCGGTGAGCAGGCCGGCCAGTGGCGTGCGCAGTTGGTGCGACACGTCGCGGGTGAAGGCACGTTCCCGGTGCACCACCGCGCCGATGCGCCGCGCGGTGTCCAACAGTGCGGCGCCGGCCTCGTCGGTCTCCCGCACCCCGGATCGGGGCAGCGCCAGGTCGAACGCGCCGTCGCCCAGCGCCCGTGCGGCCACCGTCAGTTGCTCCACCGGCGCGGCCACACCGCCCGCCAACCGCCGGGCCAGGATCCGTACGGCGATCATGGCGGCCGCGGCCAACGCGATCAGCGCTGCCCACCAGCCGGCGATCTGCAGGATCAGGCCCTGCAGCGGCAAGGCAGCGCGCACGCTGCCGACGACCTGCCCGTCAGTGATCACCGGGACCACCACGGCGATCTCGCCGGATTCGCGGCCGTCGTGCGAATCGGCGTCCGCGGCCCTGGCGGCCAGCCCGGAACGATCCGGCCCGTGTCCCCAGCCGCGCGCGCCGTCGGTGGTGTAGACGGCGATGCGCGCGGAGTCCTCGGAGGTCGGAATCGTCAGCGGTTGCCCCGGTTGCACCGGGCCGTCGCCGACCGACGCCACTGCGCGGGTGGCATCCCGCTGCAGATCGGTGACCGCGTCGCTGTGCACCAGCACGCCCACCGCGATGGCCAATGGCACCGCGAACAGCAGCAACGCCACCCCGGCCGCGCCGAGGATGACCCGCTGCACGCGCATACGCAGCGAGACCTGACGTTCGAGGTGGCCGGGACTGCCCACATTCGCAGGGTAAGTCGGCGATCTCAGGCGCACGCCGCTTTCACCGGTCCGTGACCGGGCCACGGCGCAGTCGCGCGCGGGTGAGCGCGAGGCAATGGGAAGGGGCCGCGCCGGTGAGCCCGCTGGGGCATTTTTCCGGTTCGCCCCGCAAACGGGTGACATCCTCGAGTAATCGCCACCGGCGGCGCGCAATCTGCTTCACCCTGAGCGGATGCGATGCGGGCGGGCAACCCGGGCAGTGGCCGCGGTCGGCGCGGTGACCGCGTTGGCCGCGTGCGGCGCGCAGCTGTCCGCGATGCCCTTCCCGCCGGCCGCCGCCGCGCCGATCCCGAGCGCAAGCGCATCGCCCATCTCGTCCGCGGGAAGCACCGCGAACCGGGTGGGTCCGCCGCCGCTGGGGTCGGTGCCCGACGGGCAGCGTCCGCCGCAGATCGTGGTGGTCGCCTTCGACGGCGCCGGGGTGGCGGTCGGCAACAAGTACCCGATGTTCCAGTTCTGGCGGGACGTCTCACGCCAACACAACGCGCGATTCACCTTCTTCCTGTCCGGGCCGTACCTGCTGCCGGAATCCGACATCGGCAAATACCTCGCCCCGCAGATCGGGCCCGCGCACAGCGGGTTGGGCATGGAGGTGGACGGCGTGCTGCCGCTGCCCGGCCAGACCCCGCAGGACGCCATCCGGTTCGAGCTGGAGGAACTGCGCGACGCCAACGCCGAGGGCAACGAGATCGGCACGCACTTCAACGGGCACATCTGCGGTGGCGGGCGCGGCTCGGTCGGTGCGTTCACCGCATCGGACTGGGAGCAGGAGATCGACCAGTTCGACCAGTTGCTGGACAACGCCAACCAGAACAACAATCTCAACCCACCGGTGAACCTGGGCTTCACCAGCAAAGACGTGGTCGGCTCGCGCACCCCGTGCCTGGAGGGCAACTTCACATCGTTGTACCCGGTGCTGGCCGAGCATGGCTACCGCTATGACACCAGCCCGACCCCGGACACCACCTGGCCGCTGCGCGGCACGGCGGACACCGGGCCGAGCAATCTGTGGGTGTTCCCGCTGGCCTGGGTGAATTTCGCCGGGACCACCCACCACGTGCTGTCCATGGACTACAACATCTGCTTCCTGCACGACGGCTGCCAGACGTCGCAGAGCTACCCGAGCTCGGTCACCGACCGGTGGCGACAGCAGGCGTTGGACACCTACCGGCACTACTTTGAGCAGAGCTACACCGGGGACCGGGCACCGATCTACCTGGGCAACCATTTCGAGATGTGGCACGACGGCGCCTACACCGACGCGCTCGCCGAGTTCGTCACCGAGACGTGCGGCAAGCCCGAGGTGCGCTGCGTGAGCTACCGCGACCTGGCCGACTGGCTGGATACGGTCCCGGACGCGCAGCGACACGCCTGGCGCATGGGGGAATTCCCGCACTATGTGGATTCCGACCCGCCGCCCTACGGCGAGCCGGTTTCCGGTGCCCCGCAGCCGCAGGCCGCACCCCCGATTCCGACGCCGTAATCGGAGCCGAAGTCACTTACCCGGCCCGGGCACTGCCCGGGCCTAAGATCAACTTCATGTTCGCTCTGCGCGGGTACCGGTCCACGGTCAGCGCTGTCGCGGCCCTGCTCGTGCTGGCCGCGTGCAGCAGCAACAACGGGTCGAGCAAGTTCGCCGCCTCCGCGGTGGACTCCGACTCGGTGACGGTCGGCTGGTGTGATCCGGGTGGTGCGCTGATCCCGTCCGACGTGGTGACCCCCTGCGGCGCGCAGGTGCTCAACGCAGTGACCGCGCGGCTGGTCAGCTACGGCTCCGACGGTTCGGTGCAGCCGAACCTGGCCGGGGCGATCGACACCGACGACGCCAAGACCTACCGGATCACGCTCAAGGAGGGGATCACGTTCTCCGACGGGTCCCCGATCACCGCGCACAGCTTCGTGGACGCCTGGAACTGGGCGGCGTACGGCCCGCACAACCAGGCCGAGGCGCTGCTGCTCTCCCCGATCGCCGGTTTCCGGGACGTGCACCCGCTCGACCCGGATGGCACGGAGGGCCTGCAGTTGCCGCCGCTGCCGACCACGTCGGTGATGAGTGGGCTGGCCGTGCTCGACGATCACACCTTCACCCTCGAGCTGGACTCGCCGGACCCGACGTTCCCGCAACGGCTGGGCATGATCCCGTTCGCGCCGCTGCCGCCGTCGTTCTTCGCCGACGACGGCGCGAAGTTCGGCCAACAGCCGATCGGCGCCGGCCCGTTCAAGGTGGAGTCCTGGGACCACGGCCACGAGCTGGTGCTCAAGGCCGATTCGCACTACGTCGGCAACAACAAACCGGTGGTGCAGCGGGTGGTGTTCCGCAGCTACTCCGACCCGAATGCGGCCTACAACGACGTGGTCGCCAGCAAGCTCGATGTGCTCGACACGGTGCCGACGAACCTGCTGAGCGGCGGGAAGTTCAAGGACGACCTCGGCGACCGTTGGGTGAGCAGTCCACGGGCCTCGCTCACCATGCTGCGCTTCCCGAAACGCCCCTTCGACCGCGGCTACGACAGTCAGTCCCTGCGTCGCGCGCTGTCCGAGGCCATCGACCGACCGGACGTGATCGAGAACACGCTGGGCGCCACCGCCACCGCGGCGAGCGGCTGGGTGCCGCCCGGCGTGGGCGGCTACGAGGCGGCCCGCTGCGCGCAGGTGTGCACCTACAACAAGGAGGACGCGCGCAGGCTGTACCGCAACTCCGGCGGGCACTCCGGTGACCTGGTGATCACCTACGACGCGAGCACCGATGGGGCCCCGTGGAACGCGGTGTGCTCCTCGATCCATGAAGCCCTGGACAAGACCTGCACCACCCGGGCCATGTCCGGTGATCTGCTGCGGCGCAACGCCGACGAGGGCCGGTTGGCCGGGATGATGGCGCAGACCTGGACCATGGACTATCCCTCGATCGAGGATTTCCTGACCCCGCTGTACTTCCAGGAGCCGCTGTCCAACAGCTCCTCGCAGTACAGCTTCGGCACGTCCAACGGCTCCCGGTTCAGCAACGACGACGTCAATGACGCGATCGTCAGCGCCACCGCGGCCACCAAGATGGACGCCGCGTTCTCCGATTACCGGGCCGCCGAGGAGAAGCTGCGCGACGACCTGCCGTCCATCCCCCTGTGGTACGGCGCGACCGTCGGTGCGTTCTCCGACCGGGTGCACAACGTCGCGTTCGACGCCTTCGGCTACCTCGACCTGAGCAAGCTGACCATCAGCAAGTAACGCTCCGTCAGGCCGTTGGCCGGATGTCGTCGACGCCCAACGAGGTGTTCGGCAGCACCCACTGATCGGGGCCGGGGCGTCGCCCGGTCAGCACCCAATCGACCAGCCAGGCCAGTTGGTGGCTGATCAACGGTGGCACCGCGTCCCCGACGTGCCGGTAGCCGTTGTTCAGTCCGCCGCTGAACCGGTAGTCGGCCGGGAATCCGTTGAGGATGCCGAGCTCCCGCACCGAACACAGTCGGTCCTGCTCGGGGTGGGTGTACCGGCCGTTGCCGACGTGGGAGCACTCCCGCTTGATGGTGGGCGCGGGCCGGTCCCAATGCATGCGGCCGTACACGTCGGGGTGGCTGCCCAGGTCCCGCCGGGCCAGCCGGTCGCGCATGGTCGGGGTGAGCAGCGGCGCGCCGTCAGGGTGGTCAGCCAGGTCGAACCACGAACCCCCGTCGTGCGGGGTGGCCACAATGCGCCGCCACGCGGTCTCGTCGCGGGTCATCGAGCAGGCGTGCGCCGGATCGTCGGGGTCGACGCCGCCGTTGGCCAGCGCTGGTAGGTGCCAGATGGCGCGGCGCACATGGGTGGCCTTGGGGTCGACCTCCAGGCCCTGCCAGAGCTCGTCGAGGCCCGGCACCGTCGTGGCGCCACGGACGGCGACGACCAGCGCGCGTTCTCGCTTCTGCGGCAGGCCGAAGCGGTTGAGCAGATGGGTGGTCGCGTGCACGCCGTAGCCCTGCTTGCGCAGCGCCGCGGTGAGCGCGGCGAGGTGGCCCCGGTGGCGACCCATGACCAGCTCGCGGGCGTTCTCCATGACCAGCACCTCGGGCGCGAAGGCTGCCACGAACTCCGCGGTGCGGCGCACCAGGGAGTTGCGCGGGTCATCGCGCAGGTGGTTGTCGGCCAACGTGCGGGAGAACCCGGTGCACGGAGGGCAGGCGATCAGCACGGTCGGGTTCGCGGTCAGACCCATGGCCGCACCGAGCTCGTCGGGGTCGACGGCGCCCAGATTCGCTGCCGTCGGGGTCAGTCCGAGGTTGGCCGCATACGTGGCGTTGCAGGCCAGGCTGCCGGCTTTGCTGCTGGGCTTACCGAACTGCGCGTCGGCCGCGCCGACCAGCCGGAACCGCGGGTGCGCCGCGAACCCCGCGCTCGCGCCACCCGCCCCGGAGAACAGGTCGACGACCGTTGCCGCCATCCCGGCATCATCACCCGCGAAGCCCGGTGCCGGCGGGACCAACTCACCCGAGTGTGTAGCTACGCAGCTTTCTGCGCCCTTAGCGCCTGCACAACTACACACTCGGGGGAGTTAGGCAGGTTCGGGCCAGCCGGTGTAGGCCTGCGCCAGGAATTGGGAGGCGGCGCGGGATTCCACCACGGCGCGTAACTCGGCCAACTGTCGACGCCGGTCGAAGTCGCCGGCGTCGGGCAGCTGATGCAGCAGCGTGGTCATCCAGTACGAGAAGTGCTGGGCCCGCCACACCCGGTCCGCCGCGCGCGTCGGGTACTCGCCGAGCAGCGTGGGGTCGGCGGCGGCCAACGCGCGGGGCAGCACCTCGGCCAGCAGCCGGGCGTCGTGCAGCGCGAGGTTCAGGCCCTTGGCACCGGTCGGCGGGACGGTGTGTGCGGCGTCACCGGCCAGCAGCAATCGGCCGTACTGCATGGGTTCGTGCACGAAGCTGCGGAAGGGCAGCACGGCGCGCTCCAGGATGTCCCCCTCCCGCAGCAGCAAGCCGTTGGGGTTGCACCGGGCCTGCAGCTCGGCCCACACCTCGGCGTCGGACCAGGTGGTGGGGTCGGTGTCCGGGGCACATTGGAAGTACAGCCGTTGCAGGGTCTCGGTGCGTTGGCTGATCAACGCGAACCCGCGCGCGGAGTGGTTGTAGACCAGTTCCGGAGCGCTGCGACCGGCGTTGGCCAGGATGCCGAACCAGGCGAACGGGTACTCCCGGAAGTACTGCCGACAGACCCCGGCCGGCACCGCGCGCCGACACACCGAGTGCGAGCCGTCGGCGCCGACCAGGTAGTCGCAGTGCAATTCGGCGGTTGCCCCGTCGGCCTCGCGGTAGGCCACCCGCGGGGGGTCCAGGCCGAGCACGCTGACCTCGGAGATGCCCCAGCGGATGTCGCTGCCCGCGCGGTCATGAGCCCGGCCCAGGTCGCGAACCACCTCGGTCTGTGGATACAGCCACACCGTCGCCCCGGCCAGCTCGACGAAGTCCAGTCGGTGCGCGGCGCCGCCGAACGCCAACTCAATGCCGCGGTGCTCGTCGCCCTCGGTCAGCACGCGGGCGGACACCTCGGCGAGCAGCCGCACACTGTCCCGCTCGAGCACCCCGGCGCGCACCGTGGTCTCAATCTCGTCCCGGCTGCGGTGCTCGAGCACCACCGCCTCCACCCCGGCGGCGCGCAGCAGGTGAGCCAGCATCAGTCCGCACGGCCCGGCGCCCACGATGCCCACCGCGGTGCGGGTGACGTTCACCCCGGTAGTCAATCGCACGTGACGTTCACCCATCGGGACGTGTGCGCTGGTCACCGGCCCCGGGTGCGGCGCTAACGTCGGGCCGTGAGCTCCAGCGAGCAACAGCTCGTCGACGCCGAGATCGCCACCATCGCCGCGGCGCACGCCGACGCGCTCGCCGCCGGGTCCACGCCGGGTGCCGAGCCGAGGCTGGACTAC
The DNA here is from genome assembly GCA_036493475.1 of Sporichthyaceae bacterium. Taxonomy (NCBI): domain Bacteria; kingdom Bacillati; phylum Actinomycetota; class Actinomycetes; order Sporichthyales; family Sporichthyaceae; species Sporichthyaceae bacterium. The sequence continues at coordinate 17,711 of DASXPS010000052.1, forward strand.
CCGCCGTACCGGGCGACCCGGCTGCGCCACCCGAACCGTCCCGCGGTGCCCACCGAGTTCACCCCCGCCGAGCGAAGCCGGATGCGGATGCGGGGGTTCGACCCCGCCGATGCCGACCTCACGGTGGGCGGCGAGGGCGAAGCGATCGGCGAGCGGATCATCGTCACCGGGCGGGTTTTGGACACCCGTGGGCTGCCGTTGCCCGGTCGGCTGGTGGAGGTGTGGCAGGCCAACGCGGCCGGCCGCTACCGGCACGCCGCGGACGTGCATGACGCCCCGCTGGACCCGAACTTCACCGGCAGCGGTCGCTGCCTGACACGGCCGGACGGCGAGTTCACCTTCACCACGATCAAGCCCGGCCCGTATCCGTGGCGCAACCACGAGAACGCCTGGCGCCCCGCGCACATCCACTTCTCCGTGCTGGGGTGGCCGGGCGAGCGGCTGATCACCCAGATGTATTTCCCCGGCGACCCGTTGCTGGATCTGGACCCGATCGCCCAGTCGGTGGTCGACCCGGCAGCACGGCAGCGGTTGATCGCGCGGTACGACCCGGAGGTCGGGCAGCCGGGCCGGGCCACCGGCTACCGCTGGGACATCGTGCTCGGCGGACCTCCCGGGGGGTTGTGGTGAACGGCGCCATCACCCACGATCCGACGCCCGGTCAGACCGCCGGCCCGTTCTTCGGCATGGCCCTGCCCAACCCCGAGCTGACCGATCTGGTCTCCCCGGACCACCCGGACGCGGTCACCCTGACCGGACTGGTGCTGGACGGCGACGGTGCGCCGCTGCTCGACGCACTGGTCGAGGTGTGGCAGCCGCGATCCTCCGGTGGGGTGCGCTGGGGTCGCTGCCCGACGGACGTGGACGGGCGCTACCGATTCCGGATCAGCGCCGAGGGCGACTGGGTCACCTTGGTGGTCTTCGCCCGCGGGTTGACCGACAAGCTGATCACCCGCGCCTACCTGGCGAGTTCCTCCGAGGACGCGTTGTGGGCCGGGCTGACCCCGGAGCACCGGGACACCCTGCGGGTCAGCGAACACGGCAACGAACGGCACTTCGACATCCGGCTGCAAGGTGCCGACGAGACGGTGTTCCTGGTCCCCCGGCAGGATTAGCCGGGTGAGCGACCTTCTCTGGCCCGGTGACCACCGGGCCGGGAACTGCTGCAGTGACGCCGCGATCCTCGCCGCGATGATCGAGGTCGAGCGGGTCTGGCTGGGCGTGCTCGCCGAGTTCGGAATGTTCGACGCCGATGCGCTGGACTCCTTGGAGCTGTCCGCGGACCTCCAGACGGTGGCTGCCGCGGCCGAGCAGACCGGGAACCCGGTGCCCGCGTTGGTCGAGGCCTTGCGGGAGCAGTGCGCGTCGTCCCATCCGGTGGCCGCGCACTGGTTGCACCGCGGGCTGACCAGCCAGGACGTGTTGGACACCGCATTGGTCTTGTGCCTGCGCGACGCCGTGGGGCGCGTGGTGACGGCGCTGCGGGCCCAGGCCGAACACCTGGCCGAACTCGCCGGGACGTATCGGGACGCCGTGGCCCCCGGCCGCACCCTGGGCCGCCCGGCGGTGCCGACCACGTTCGGGCTGACCGTGGCGAGCTGGTTGGCCGGCGTGCTGGACGCCATCGACGACGTAGATCTGTCCATCAATCAGTTACCGGTGCAGCTGGGCGGCGCGGCGGGCACCCTGGCCGGGGTGACTGAGCTGCTGGGCGATCCCGGTGACGCGATCGCGGCGAGCGACCGACTGGCGTCGGCGCTGCGGTTGGCCGGCCGCCCGCCCTGGCACACCCACCGCCGACCGCTGACCCGCGTCGCCGATGCCCTGGTGGCGTGCAGCGACGTCTGGGGCCACATCGCCAACGACGTGTTGCTGCGGTCCCGGCCGGAGTTCGGCGAGCTGTCCGAGGGGTCGGTGGCCGGCCGCGGCGGCTCGTCCACCATGCCCGGTAAGGAAAATCCGGTGCTGGCGGTGCTGATCCGCCGCGCCGCGATGACGGCCCCGGGCCTGGCCGCGCAGGTGCACCTGGCTGCGGCGAGCACCGTCGACGACCGGCCGGACGGGGCCTGGCACACCGAGTGGGCGCCGCTGCGCACACTGGCCCGCCGCGCGGTGGTGGCCGCGGAGCAGACCACGGAGTTGGTGGTCGGTCTGGTGGTACACCCTGATCGCCTGCGGGCCAACGCCCGGGCTGTGGCCGACACACTGCTCGCCGAGCGGGAAGCGTTGCACGCGGTCCGCGGTTTGTCCGAGGAAAAAGCGACCGTGGACGACTACCTCGGCGCGGCCGGGTTGCTGATCGATGCGGCCCTGGCGCGGGCCGCACAGTACATCGGAGGAACGGTGCCCCATGGTCACCATCACGATCACTGAGCTGGCCCCCGGCGGGCCCGGCGCCCCGGTGCTGGTTGTCGGTCCGGCCCTGGGCACCACGACGACCACCATCTGGGGCGAGGCAGCCGGGCTGCTGGCGGGACGGTTCCGAGTGCTCGGCTGGGACCTGCCCGGTCACGGCGCGAGCGCCCCGGCCACCGGGTTCTCCATCGCCGAACTCGCGGCGGGCGTGCGGGCCGCGGTGGACCGCACCGCAGGCGCGGCGACGGTCTTCCACTATGCGGGGGTGTCGGTCAGCGGCGTGGTCGGGCAGCAGTTGCTGCTCGATGCGCCGCAGCGCCTGCACAGCGCCGTCCTGCTGTGCACCGGATCGAAGATCGGCGATCGGGCCGGTTGGCTGGAGCGCGCCGCGGGCATCCGGGACACCGGGAGCGCGGTCATGCTCGACGCGTTGCCCGAGCGCTGGTTCACCGACGACTTCATGGCCGCGCAGCCCGACCTGATCAAACAGATCGGCGCGGAGGTGGCCGCCGCGGACGACAACTCCTACGCGGCGTTGTGCGAGGCGCTCGGCGATTTCGACGCCCGCGCGCGGCTGGCGGAGATCGCGACGCCGGTGCTGTGCATCGCCGGTGAGGTGGACCCTGGCACCACCGTGCCGATGCTGCGGCACATCGCCGACGGCGTGCAGCACGGGCGGCTGGTGGTGCTGCCGGGCGTCAGTCACCTGGCACCGGCGCAGGCCGCCGACGACGTGGCGCGGTTGATCGCCGAGCACACCGTCACCGTGGTGCCGCCCTCGCCCACGGCCGCGCAGACCCGGGCGGCGGGGATGCGCATCCGCCGTGAGGTGCTCGGCGATGAGTACGTCAGCGGGATCGTCCCGTCGACGGCCGGTGCACCGATCCAGGACCTGATTGCCCGTCACGCCTGGGGCGACGTGTGGACCCGGCCGGCCCTGGACGTGCGCACGCGCTCGGTGATCGCGATCGTGGCGTTGGTGTCCCGGGCCCATCACGAGGAATTGGCGCTGCACCTGCAGGGCGCAAAGCGCAACGGCCTGACCGACGAGGAGATCGCCGAGATCCTGCTGCAGTGCGCCATCTACTGCGGCGTGCCCGAGGCGAACAGCGCCTTCCGCGTCGCCCGCCGCGCCCTCGGCTGGACCTAACCCCCGCTGACGTCAGCGAAACCGCGGCTTCTAGGGCGCTTTCGCTGACGTTAGGTGGGTAATCCGGCGGCGGTGGCGACGGCCTGACGGAGGTGCGTCAGGCCGCCGGAGAGGGCGAGGGCGGAGCGGGCCCGGCGGTAGTAGAAGTGCACGTCGTGTTCCCAGGTGAAGCCGATGCCGCCGAGCAGGTGCACGGTCGCCTCGGTCTGGGCGCGGTAGCCGTCACCGGCGCGCAGCGCGGCGACGTAGCCGGCCAGCTCGGCCTCGGCGTCGCCGCTCGCAGCGGCGTGGGCGGCCCAGCGGGCGGCGGCGGAGACGGTACGCAGCTCCGAGTACAGCTGCACGCACTGGTGCGCGACGGCCTGGAACGAGCCGATCACCCGGCCGAACTGCTCGCGGGTCTTCGCGTACTCAACGATTGTGTCCAGGCACCACTCCAGCCCACCGGCTGCCTCGGCCGCCAGCGCCAGCCGCAGGTGGGCGCCAACTGCGGCGTCCACCACGGCGGCGTCGCCCACGGGCACGCAGGCCGCGTCGGCGAACTCCACCGAGCACAGCCGCCGAGTCAGGTCCAGCCCGGCCATCTGAGTGACCGTCACCCCAGCACCCGCTTGGACCGCGAACATCGACTCACCGGCGGGCACCAGCAGCAGGTCCGCCGCGTGCGCATACGGCACGAACTGCACCCGCCCGGTCAGCCGACCGGCAGCGTCGGCGGTGACGCCCGTGCCAGTGGCCACCGTGGCCACGCACTCACCCGCGGCGATAGCGGGTAGCCAACGCTCGGCCGCTGCGACGTCCCCGCCCGCCAATAACGCAGTGGTGGCCAGCGACGTGCCGAGGAAGGGCGCGGGGAACAGCGCCCGCCCCAGCTCCACGTGCACGGTGTTCACTTCGAGCATCCCCAGGCCCAAGCCGCCCAGCGACTCCGGCACGGTCAGCCCGCACAACCCGATGTCCTGCGCGACCGCCTTCCACAGCCCGGCCGGGTAGCCGGCGGAGCTCTCCACGCAGCTGCGCAGTGCCGCGGAGTCCACCTGGTCCGCGCACAGCCCGCGCAGCGTCGCCGCCAGATCCCGCTCGTGTTCGGCGGAGACGAGACCGGTGCTCAAGTGGGCCTCGGCAGACCGAGCACCCGCTGCGCGACGCTGTTGCGCAGCACCTCGTCGGTGCCGCCGCCCAGCCGGTATCCCGGCGCACCGAGCATCAGCGAGGTCCAGGCGAACGTGCCCCACTCGCCGGTGTCCGCGACCGCGGCCTCGCCGAGCACGTCGGCGACGAACTCCCCGACCCGGCGCATGTTGTCGGCCAGCGCGACCTTGTTCAGGGCAACCTCGGGGCCGGGCGCGGTGCCCGCGCGCGTCTGCGCGGCGATGACCTCGTTGGTGTAGCGGGCCGCGCGCAGCCGGGAGATGAGCTCGCCGAACTCCGCACGCACCACCGGGTCGTCCTGCTTGCCCGCGGCCCGGATCACCCCGACCAGTCGCTGCGTGGACAGGATGCCGACGCCGCCGAATGCGCTGTGCCCCATGGCGTTGCGCTCGTGCGCCAACGTGGTCAGCGCTACCTTCCAGCCCTCGCCCTCGCCGCCGATGCGCCGGGAGTCCGGGACCACCACGTCGTCGAAGAACACCTCGTTGAATGCAGCGCCCCCGGTCATCTGGCGCAGCGGGCGCACCAGAACACCGGGGGCGTGCATGTCGAGAAGGAACGCGGTGAGATTGCCGTGTCGCGGCTCCGCCGCGGTGCGGCAGATGAGCTCGCCGACGTCGGCCAGGTGCGCCCCGGAGGTCCACACCTTGGCGCCGGTGATCCGCCAGTTGTCTCCGTCCCGCACCGCCTTGGTGGCGATCGAGGCCAGGTCGGAGCCCGCGCCGGGCTCACTGAACAACTGGCAGGCGACCTGCTCTGCGCTGTACAGCTTGGGCAGCCACTCGGTCTTCTGCTCCTCGGTGCCCCAGTTCAGCAGCGTCGGCGCGATCATGCCCAGGCTGATGGTGAGCATGCTGTCGCCGGGCACCTGGTAACGCCGCGTCACTTTTTCGAATTCGCGTTGATGCTCGCCGGACAGACCCGCGCCGCCGTATGCCGTGGGCCCGGTGAGCCATCCGAAGCCGGCGTCCCACAAGCCCTGCCGCCAGGCGCGGACGGCCGGCATCGCCTCGGCCTCGTCGGCGGGGTCGGGCTCCTGGAACACCCGGACCTCGTCGCTGCCCACGCCCCAGTCGAAGCGGGTCGGGCCACGGTTACCCGCCTTCGGGTAGTGCGCGGCCAGGTACTCCTCGGCAGCAGCGGCGAGTTCGGCCGGGGTCGGGTCAGTCACGTCGGGCTCGACGACCGGCAGGGCTGGATTCCTCGCTGCGGCTGGGCAGCGCGATCACCGCGGAGCCCGGCATGACCACCTCGCCGCGTTGGTTGATCGCCGCGGTGCGGATGTCCACCACATGTTCGCCGTCGTCGTCGATGCGCTTGCCGACCACCGACCCGGTCAAGCGCACCACGTCGGACAGGTAGACGAACTTGCGGTACTCGGCACGGGCCTGCTTGACCCAGGCGTGGTCGCCGGACCAGTGCGTGAGGTGATGCAGTTGCCAGCACTGGCGTTGGAAACCCACGTCGTACTGGAACGCGACGCTCATCGCCCGGGCGGCCTGCAGGTTGTAGTGCACCGAATAGATCGGCTCCTTGCCGCCGGTGACCGGGTCGCGGAAGGCCCAGGCCGGGTGGGCAGCGTAGTCGTGCAGCGCGGCGGCATGCGCCTTCAACCGCGGGATCGGCGTGCCACCGCCGGCCACGAACGCGATCTCGTCAGTCATCCCGATCGGGCCCTTGGTGACCACGTCGAGTTCCTGACCCTCCGTCACTTCCTCCCAGTACCGGGGATCGGCGCCACGGCAGACCTCGGCCAACACCTGCTCCTCGATCGCCAGCGCCTCCTCCTCGGTCCACGGGTGCGGCAGCACCGGCTGTACGTTGGCCGACCCGCCGTCCTTGCGCGCCGCGGCGTTGCCGCGCTCGAAGTTGATGACGTTCCACGCGATGGTGGCAATCAGTTCGCCGCGCTGGTTGGTGTAGGAGTTCAGGAACTTGTCGGTGACGGTGCGCCCGGCGAAGCTGCTCGGCGACGGGCCGTCGAAGCCCTGGTACTTCAGCCCCGCGTCGACCACGTCGCCCCAGTAGACGGGGCGTTCGAAGTGCAGGGTGGACTCGGAGTGGAACGAGCCCAGCCCCGGCCAGCCGAACTGGATACCGGAGAAGCAGCCGATGATGAAGGACGGCGGGGCCACCGAGCCGGCGTAGGGCGAGGCCGCGGCCAACTGCGGGTCGGTCCACAACGGGTTCACGTCGCCGATGCCGCCGACGAACTTGGTCACCGCGATGCGAGAGGCGAATTCGTTGTTCACCGAGTGGTCGATGCGCAGATCCGCGCCGATCTTCGCGGTCATCGACGCGATCATCTCGTCGGTGATGACCGCCTGCGGCATCTGCGCCTGTGCTTGTTCCTCCACCGTCACGCAGTGAAGTCTATTCGTCATTAGTCTAGTTGTCGAGTATTGGATACTGGAGTAGTTTGCCGCGGGTGACGTTCGAGTGGGCCACCGAGATCACTCGGCGCAGCCGGGGCGTGCCGTCCCCATGTACTCCCCGCGCCGCACGCACGTCGTCGACCCAGTAGCTCCAGTAACCCGAAAGCGCAGAACCGCACGTGAAATCGGGCATTTTTACGTACCGTTCTGCGCTTTCGGGGTGAACGGTCGGCCTCAGCCCGGATCGCCGACGCCGCGGCGCACCGTGCGCAGGTCGTCGGCGATCCGATCCGCCGTGGCGTCATCGATGCCACCCATGCCGAAGCTCACCGCACCCAGTGCCTCATTGGCCGCCTCGACCTGGGTCACGCCCTTCGCGGTGAGCTTGGCCAACACGGTGCGCCGATCGGTCGGATGCGGCTTGCGGGTGACCAGCTTCGTCTTCTCCAACTGGTCGATGACCATGGTGACCGTGGTCGGGTGCACCAGCAGCACCTTGCTCAGTTGACCCAGCGGCCGGGCATGGTCCTCCGACATCTGCAGGGTGATCATCACCAGCCACCCGGTGCGGGTCAGCCCGACGGACTTCAGCGCCCTGTCCACCTCGTCGGTGACCACGGCGGTGGCGCGCAGCAGCGAGGCCATCGCGGCGAACTGCGAGGGGCAGGCAACGCCACGCTCCTCCCACTTGTCCTTCATCCACGCGACGGCGTCGACCGCCCTGGCCTGGCTCATCAGTGCTCGATCGCGTGGCGGGCGAAGTCCGGCTTGCGCTTCTCGGCGAAGGCGACCGCGCCCTCCTTGGCCTCGTCGGTCACCGCGAACACATCCAGACCCGCCATGGCCAACTGGCTGAGCCCACCCTGGTGGTCGGTGTCGGCGTTGAACGAGTGCTTGAGGAAGCGGATCGCGGTCGGGCTGTAGGCGGCAAGTTCCTCCACCCATTCCTTGGCCGCGGGCAGCAACTGTTCGGCGGGCACCACCTTGTTCACCAGACCCCAACGTTCCGCGGTGGCCGCGTCGTACTGGTGCAGCAGGAACCAGATCTCCCGAGCCCGCTTCTCTCCCACGACCCGGGCCAGGTACGCCGAGCCGAACCCGCCGTCGAAGGACCCTACCCGCGGGCCGGCCTGACCGAACGT
>DASXPS010000053.1 GCA_036493475.1 Sporichthyaceae bacterium
CCGTCTCTACCGGCTGGCTCGACTCGCTGGGGCGGTAACACCAGCCACCGGGATTATGCGGACGAAAACACCACCGACAGGCCCCCACCAAGGCAAAACGACCCGGCAGGGCGCATAACCCCGCCGTCCACCTAATGCCGAAGATCGTGCGGGCGCGGACGACACGACGCCGACCGGGGCGCCAACCCGGCGCGCCTGACCAGCGTGAGGAACGTGGCGTTGATGTCAACGTTGATCAGCCGGGTGCCTGGGGTGGAAACGAGCAACGCTGGGGTGCCCGGGCGTGGATGCTCCGCTCGGCGGCGTCGCTGGTAGGCGGCCAGCGCCGTAACCGAGCTCGGGTGCAGCGGGACTTGGCGGGGTTTGTCGAACTTGCCGGTGACGGTGAGCACGCCGTGTTCGACGTCGAAGTCGTTGTCGTCGAGCCCGATCGCCTCACCGACGCGCAGCCCGGTGACCGCCAGCAGGCAGATCAGCGTCCGGTAGGTCGCTCGTTGCAGCGGGTAGCGCAACGTGTCCGTGGCGGCGAGCAGCGCGGCGAGCTCGTTCTCGGAGTACAGATAGGGCACCGCCCGGTGCGGCCCGGACGGGAACAGGTCCGCGGGAGGCACCGGCACCGCCGGGTCGAGGGTGTGCAGGTAGCCGAGGAAACCCCGCACCACCGACATCCGAAACGCCAGCCAGCCGCGCCCGCCGCCGGGCAGACCCACCCAGGCCACCACGTGATCGACGGTGATCGGGTCCGAGCGCTGCTCGTGGAGGTAGCCGATGAACTGGGCCAGGAGCTTGGCGTCGCGTTCGAGCGTGAAGCCCAGGCCGCGGCGGATCCTCAGGTACTCCTCGAGCCGGCGGCCGAGATCAATCGTGCCGAGATCGGTCATGCCGCACCGCCTGGCCAGGGCCGGGCCAGCGTGCGCAACGTGTCGCGGTCGACCTTGGCGTAGGTTGCGGTGGTCAGCGCGCGGTGGTGCCGCAGCACCTGCCCGACCTGGGCCAGCGGGGCCCCGGCTCGCAGCATTCCTGTCGCGGCGGTATGTCGCAGCCGGTGCGCGGTCAGCGGGCCCAGCCCGGCCCGGCCTCCGGCGGCGATCACCGCCTGGGTGACCCCGCCCGAGGTCAGGCCGCGGTGCGGGGCCTTGACCCGGACGAACACGCACCGGTCGATCGCGTCGTCGGGGCGGGCGTGGCGCAGGTAGTTCGCGACCGCCGCCCCGACGTCGGTGGGCAGCGGGAGCCGCTCGCTGCGCGGGCCTTTACCGACAACGGTGATCTCCCCGCGCCGCCAGTCGATGTCGCCCAGGCCCAGCCCCGCGACCTCCCCGGCGCGCAGCCCGAGGCGCACCATCATGGTCATCATCGCGAAGTCGCGGCGCCCGGCCACGTCGCCGCGATCACACGACGCCAGCAGCGACTCCACCTGTGCGGGCTCCAGGAAACGCGGCAGACCCGCCCGCCGGTTGGACACCTTCGGGACCGCCCCGGCCAGCGGAACCGACAGCAGGCCCTGCACATGGCAGAACCTGAGCAGCGACCGCAGCACCGACACCATCTGCTGTGCAGTCTTCGGCGTCCGTTCACCGCTGACGGCGAGCACGAAGCCCACCACTTCCGCGGGCGACAGACCCGCCAGGTCGACACCGTCGGCTGTGGCCCGGCTGACCACGAACGGCCGGGCGAGACCGACATAGCCGCGGGCGGTCGGCTCTCCCAACCCCCGCTCACCGACCAGATAGCGGCGGTACCGCTCCAGCAGCACCTCCACCGGCCCCTCAGGCACCGGAACCACCGGCAACGGCGACACACCCAGCCCGCGCAGGTAGCCCAGCAGCGACGACAACGACGTCGGCGACCGGTAGGCCGTATAGCCAGCGGCACGGCGGGCCACCAGGAACTGGGCCACCACCGCAGACGTCAGCATCGAGGCGTCCATGCCTTCACCGGCCAGCCAGCGGCTCAGGTGCGCGGCCAGCTGAAGCTGCAGGCGTGCGGAGAAGACTGTGTAGCCCAGCCGGGTCAACTCCGCGGCGAACCCCGCCGCATACACCTCCAGCGGGCCGACCACACGAACCCGTTGCACATCATCCATGACCGCTCCTCTCTCCGAGAACCAGGAGAGAACAGCCTCATGCCACCAGGACTATCCCGACCAGACCAGCCCGCGCACCCCCACCCACCAGCACCGACCGGGCCGAGGTCGGGATAATCCGCAAGTCGGGGTAATGCGCCTTATCCCGACATCGGGATAAGGCGCACATCCGGCGCTACTTCATCCGCGCCGGGGACGCCCACCCCGAGCTGGCGGCCTGGACCGCCGCCTGGCTGGAGCGGATCGCCGCGCTCTACCTCGCGCGCACCGCGCTGGGCGCCGCCGCGCCCGCCGGCCCCGAGCACACCACGGCGGCCGCGCGGTTCCGCGCCGCGCTGAACACCATCGACACCGAACGCGCCGCCCAAACCGCCACCACCCACCTGATGCACCCGGCCGCGGCGAAGGTGCTGGCCACCCTGAACCGGGAATGGGACGGGCTGGCCCGCCACCGCGAGTACCCCGAACTTCCGCTGGACAACAACACCTCCGAACGGGCCCTGCGCGGCCCGGTCATCGGCCGCAAGAACTACTACGGCTCCGGGTCGGTGGTCTCCGCCGAGCTCGCCAGCCGAGTCTGGACCATCACCGCCACCGCCGAACGCGCCGGGCTCAACCCGCTGGCCTACCTCAACGCCTACCTCAACCAGTGCGCCCAAGCCGGCGGCAAACCGCCCACCGGCGCCGCCCTGCACCGGTTCCTGCCCTGGGCCCTCAACCCCGACGACCGCGCCGCCTGGGCCCGCCACCCCGACCGACTCCACCCAGACACCACCGGCGCCGACCCCCGCGCCGGACCCCCGGTCGCGACCTCGCGCGTAGCCTGACCTCCCGCCGTCGACCCGCGCCGACGGGCGCATCACGCCGCCCGCCGACCGACGGGAACTCCGAATACTTACCAATGACCAGGTTGCAGACCTGTTGGAGGGAGTGGCCAGGTTAGAGGTGCGTCGACGCGCGAAAAAGGTCGGTAGACAAAGAGGGTTATTCACGCTGCTCGGTAGAAATGTAGTCCGATTACGGCGCTGATCGTGTCGGCGAAGGTGGATAGCGGTCGACGGTAGTCGGTGTGCAGGATCCTCCAGGTTTTAAGGTTTGCTATCGTCTGTTCGAT
>DASXPS010000054.1 GCA_036493475.1 Sporichthyaceae bacterium
CAGGTAGTCGGCGCCCACGTTCAGCGACAGCAGCATCAGCGCGGCCAGCGCGGAGGCCAGGGCGTGGCGCAGATTCAGCCGCACCATGTGGCCACTGCTCGCCCGGTGTATCAGGAAGCCCAACGCTCCCGCGATGGCCACGGCCACCGCGCCGACCAGCGCGAAATAGGTGAGCCAGCCGACGATGATGGCGTGCCGCGCGGAGTGTGTCGCCGAGGTGACCGCATCGGGATGTTGCCCGTCGGTCAGCCGGGCCAGATACGAGCTGGTGTGCAGCTGGGTGAGGCTGACCAGCGGCCGGATCAGGCCGGGGAAGTCAATGGTGGGCAGAAATTCCAGGGTCCGGTCGAACAGCACCAGGTGACCGGGGCCGAGCAACCGGAATCCCGGCCGCACCGCACCCAGCTGCACGGTCTGCCCGAACAGGTGCACTGTGCGCGCCGGCACCACCAGCACCGCGAGGTCGATGGCGAGCACCGCGATGACCGCGACGAGCACCAGGCGGGCCAGCCGGACCGGCCAGCGCCGCGGCACCGGACGCACTGCTGCGACCTGCTCCGCGACCGGCGCATCGGTCGGCGGCAGGCTCAGCGTGTCGGCGTCGTGTTGCAACGGGCCTTCTCACCTTGAACCGAGCGAGGCACCTCCCGGCCCCGCCCCGTCATGGTGCGCCAAATCGTTATCTCGCGTGGGGTTTTCTTCTCAATGCGCAATCAATGCTCATTGAGCGTCCGCACCGGCCGGGCCGGCGAGCCGACCACCAGGACGTCCGGTGGCACATCCGCGGTCACCACCGAACCCGCGCCGACCACGGCGTTCTCCCCGATCGTCACGCCCGGGCAGACGATGACCCCGCCACCCAGCCAGACGTTGTCCCCGATCCGGATGGGGTGCCCGGACTCCAACTTGTCGCGTCGCGGCCCGGCCGCGAGCGGATGCGTGGCGGTGAGCAGCTGGACGTATGGTCCGATTTGTACGTCATCGCCGAGAGTCACCTCGGCGACGTCGAGGATGACCAGACCGAAATTCGCGAAGCAGCGCGCGCCCATCCGGATCTGTGAGCCGTAGTCGACGTGCAGCGGCGGGCGGATCGCGGAATCCGCACCGAACGCGGCGAACAGGTCGGTGAGCAGGCGCCGGTGTTCGGCGGAATCCGCGCCGGGGGCGCGGTTGAACGCGTCGGTCAGCGCGACCGCGCGTTCGTGGGCCGCGATCAGCTCCGGGTCGTCGGCCAGGTACAACTCGCCGGCCAGCATGCGCTGCCGCATCGACATCGGCGGCAGCCCCGTCAGGAGCAGCGGTCGGCGTCGGCCGGCAGCTGCAGCCGCGAGTCCAGCGTGTACGTGCCGGGGCCCGGCACCCGGACCAGGGTCCACGGCCCGCGGGCCCGCGCGCAGCCGCCACCCCGGGCACTGTCCAGCGCGAACAGCGGTGACCAGCGGATCTGCAACGCGACGTCACCGGCGTGTTCGGTGCTGAAGGTGATCGCGTCCGGGTCGAGGTGGCGCAGCGTGGCGCCGCGGACCAGTGGCTGCGGGTCGCGCATCTCGAACAGCTCCCAGCGGGCGTCGCGCCACACCGGCTGCAGATACGGCAGGCCGGAGCGCACCAGATCGGCCTCGGCCTTCGACGCGAAGTCCAGGGAGGCCCCGGTGGGCAGTGCGACCCAACGCACCGCGAGGTCGTCGAGGAAGCCGCGGTAGTTGGTGCGGTTCAACGTTCCGTCGTAGAAGAACGGGTTCGCGGCCCGGTCGGCCTGCCGGTCCCAGCCGCGCGCGATCGGCACGGTCGGGGCCACGTAGGCGGCGGACCAGTGCGTGGCCGGGTCGACGATCTCCGCGCGTTGGCCGACCGCGGCGGGTCCGGCAACGCGGGCACGCGCGCCGAGTTCGTCGAGCAACGAGGCGTAGTACGCCCGGCCCGCCTGCGGGCCCGCGGCCCGGGCGAGCTGGATGCCGAGATCGGTGACCGGCCAGGTCAGCGCGGCTGTGGCGAGCAGCGCGCCGAGCGCGCGCCGGGTGATGCGGCGCCGGATGCGCGGGAATTGCGCGGTGGCCACGAAGGCGGGCGCCACGCCCAGCCAGACCAGCCGCATCATGTTGGTGCCGACCGCGGACGGGACGATCGCGGCGCTGATGGTCGCGACGGCGAATACGACGGCCCCGACGCGCACCGCGCGTTCTGTGCAGATTCCTGCGAGCAGGCCGAGGGCGACCAGCGCGAGCACCGCGTGCCACCAGGGGAAACTCATGGTGCCCTCGCGGAACAGCAGCTCCATGCCGCCGACGACCGCGAGCAGCGACGCGCACATGCCCACCGCGGCGCGGCGGCGGGAGACGTCGACGATGGCCACGGTGAGCGCGATCAGGCCCAGCCACAGGCCCGCCAGCGGGCTGAGCAGGCAGGCGCCGAGGGCGGCCAGGGCCGCCCAGCGGCCCCGTCGTCGGCGCAGCAGGGCAGCCGCGATGACCGCGGCGGCCAGGCCGAGGGCGAAGGTGACCCGGCCGGTGAGCACGTTGAGGAACACGCCGATGGCGAAGGTGATCGCGGCCGCGCGGGGGCGCCGGCTGCCCTCGAACAGCACCGGCGCCAGCACGCAGGCAACGACCCCGGCCAGCGCCGCGGACAACCCGACACCGAGGTGCGCCATGAGCCAGGGAGCGCCGATGGAGTAGCTGGGCAGGCTCAGACCGCCGAACCATCCGGTCCACCACAGGTAGGCGCCCTCGCGGGCGGCTTCCGCGCGCGCGGTCTGGGCGGCGAGGTCCGGCACGTTCGGGGGGTTGAACAGGTACACGCTGAACGCTGCGGTCGCCGCTGCGGCAAAGCCCAGCCACCATGTGCGATGGTCCGGACGTGCGCTTACCGGTACTGCAATATCCGCCACGACCTGCCGTCCTGTCGGACCCACCGGATGGCCGGGTCCTGATTCACGCGCTACCCGGGCCCGCGCAGTCTAACGACGCCGCGTCGATGCGCGCGGGCCGACGGGTGAGGCGGGGATGAACCGTGGATGACCGCGCTGACGTGCGCGAAGGCGCTCGGCGGCTGCTGCACGCGCAATGGGACAGTGAGCGGGGTCACACTTATCCGAATTGCCAGACGTACCCGCATCAGTGGCTGTGGGACTCGTGTTTCGCGGCGATTGCCTGGGGGGCCGTCGGGGAGCCGGAGCGGGGGGTCCGGGAGCTGAGCAATGCGCTGTCCGCGCAGTTCGCGGATGGATTCGTGCCGCACATGCGGTATGCGTTTGCGAACACGGAGCGCGGACCGCGCAGCGATTGTTCATCGTTCACCCAGCCGCCGATGTATGCGCATGCTGCGCGGGTGTTGGAGTCCTACGGTCCGTTGCCGGAGGGGCTGGTCTGCCGGGTGGGCTTGGCGCTGGAGTGGCTGTGGCAGTACCGGCGGACCCCGGAGGGTCTGTTGTTTCTGGTGCATCCCTGGGAGTCCGGGGCGGACGATTCGCCGCGGTGGGACAGCTGGGTGGCGGATTTCCTCGGCAAGTCCGACTACCGGAGGTTGCGGTGGTGGCGGCCGCGGTGGTCGCGGTTCGACCGGCACCTGGTGGACGTGTCCGTGTTCAACGAGGCCGGGACGGCGGTGGATTCGACGGAGTTCGTGGCGGCACCGGCGGCGTTCAACGCGTTGGCGGCGCATGCGGCGGGGGAGTATGCGGCGTTGTCGGGGGACGCTTCGTGGGGCGATCGGGCCGGGGAGCTCGCGGATGTGATGGATCGTCATATGTGGTCATCGGCCGAGGGGCTTTGGTCGGATGTGGCGATGCGCGGGGGTGGGGATTCGGTGCACGTGCCGACGTTGGACGGGGTGTTGCCGGCGTTGGTGACGTCTGATGGGGAGAAGGCGGCGCGGGCGTTGGATCAGTTGGCGTCGACGCAGCGGTTTGCGGCGCCGTACGGGCCGACGTTTGTGGCGCGGTCGCATTCGTCGTACCGGGCCAATGGGTATTGGCGGGGGTCGGCGTGGATGCAGATGAGTTACCTGGCGCGGTTGGCGGCGTTGCGGTGGGGGCGCGGGGAGTTGGCTGCGCAGATTGGGGAGGGGCCGCGGCGGGGGGCGGTGCGGTCGGG
>DASXPS010000055.1 GCA_036493475.1 Sporichthyaceae bacterium
TCCCACCGCCCGTCCAGCAGATCCTCGACGGCGGCCAGCACCCGGTCCCGCGCGGAGGCCGGCATCGCCGCCGGGGCAACAGCGGGCAGCGGCGCCGGTCCGCGGCGGGCCTGCCGCACCGCGGAGGATTCCGGCACCCGACGACGGCGGCGTTCCACCAACACCCGGTCGCGGGCCCGCGCACCCATCTCTGCCGGTCCCATCCGGGACAGCCGGCGCGCGTACCAACTCGGCGAAGGCATCAGCGCCCGCTCACCCGACGACCACGGGCGTCGTCGCGGCCCGACCCACGGCACCGAAGGTCTCATCGCGCGGGTCCGGGTCGACCAAAAACACCCCGATCGTCGTCAGTCCGGCGTGCTCGAGGTCAGCCACGGCCAACCGCAACGCCTGCTCCCGCAGGCGCCCGGCGCGGATCACCAGGACAACGTGCGCCGGGGCGGACGCGATCGAGTGCCACGCGCCCCGCGGATGCATCGGACCCACGGCGGGCGGCGGTACGCCGCACCGCGCGGCGGCGGCCTCGGCCAGCGGTCGGGCGAGCCGCGTACAGCCGTGCTCCAGGATCACCACCGGCCGCATGCTGGAGGCGAGGATGCGCGCCAGTTCCACCGCGGCCGCCGTGCTGTCGTACCCGCCGGGGGCCGGCCGCACGTCCATCAGCACCGGGGCGCCAATCGCGACGGCGAGGTCGCGTCGCCGCACCGGCCGGTCGCGCACCACCCCCGCGGTCGCCGCCGCCACCCAGGCCAGGCCCCAGCCGAGGATCAGTCCCATGATGGCGGCGATCGCCAGCGTGCGATGTTCCCGGTGCGGCAGCAGCCGCGCGTCGTTCAGCACCTTCGACCCCGCGGACGCCGCGGCGGCCGTCGAGCGCAGGTCACCGATCCGGGCGTCCAACTGGCTGCTCTGGCCGGCCAGCGCCTGTTGGCGGGTGGCCAGGAATTGGATCTGCACAGGATCGGTGGTCGTGGTCAGCTGCTGGGTGACCCCGGCGAGGTCGTTCTGCAGGTCCGACCGGCGCTGCTGAAGGTCCATCACCTGAGCTTGCGTCAGTTGATCTATCTGCCCGACATAGGCGGCCCGGTAAGCCTCCGCAAGGGCCGTTGCATTCCGTAACGCGTCAGGGGCCGAGGTGCCGTGAACTCTCACGTCCACCACGTTTTCCTTGACCTCAACGCAGACGTAACGGTCGCGCAACGCCACGGGATCGACGTGCAGCACGGCGGCCGCCGCCTGCGCCACCGACGACGCGCCGCACAACGCCTCGTCCCGACCGGCCAACCGATCCGGGTTGGCGTTGCTGTCCGTACGGGCGAGCATCACCTCTGCAGAGGCCGCCGGCCCCGCGCCCAATGCGAGCGCGAGCAGGATGGCCACGGTCGGTCCGACCACCGCGCCGATCACCTGCCACCGCCGGCGCAACCGGATCGCGGTGCTGAGGCGGTCGAGTTCTACCAAAGGTGCAGTGCCGGCGGGGTTGCACGGCGGAGCGTGCAACAGATCGTCGAGCAGGCCCATCAGCGACCCACCGTGGCGACGGCGGGTTCGCGGCGGATGCCGAGGTGAGCCGCGTTCGCGGGCCCCTCGACGGCCACCAGCCCGTACGGGGCGGACCCGGCATCGCGGCAGGCGTCGGACAGCGATGCCAGCGCGACGGGCGTCAACGTACCGAGGGTGATCAACAGCACCGCGCGGGTGTCGGGCAGATCCGGCAGGGTGCGCCCGCCGGCGGCCACCCGATGGACCGATGCCACTGGAGCTAGCATCTGCTGAACCTGCGCCGCGGCATTCGCCGCCTCGGCGTCCGCAGACAGGTGGATCAGGGTGATCGAGGACCACGCCCCGCCCAGGGCGTCCCACTCCGTCAACCGCGCCGCGACGCGGCGATAGCGCAACAGGTCCAACTCGTCGAGGTCGATGCGGGGGACGCTCACCTCCCCCAGCACCTCGACACCGGCGGCGCGCGCCATGTCCGCCGGGTGATAGAGGCGGGCATCGCGTCGGCGCAGTACCGCGATACCGGCCGCCGCCAACAACGGCAGGCCCAGGGTGGTCGCCGCGACCGTCTTCAACCGGGCCCCGGCGGCAGATCCGGACGGTGTCGTGGCGGCGCCGACCACGGCCAGGTTCAGGCCCTGCTTCGCCGCGTCCTGCCGTGCCTGCCCCATCTGGTCGGAGACCGACTGCTGCTCCTGCACGATGAGGTCGCGGTCGTTCTGCAGCGTCGTCAGTTTGGCCCGAGCCGCCGCTCCGGGCTCACCGGTGGCGAACTGGGCGGGATCCTTCTCGACGGCGGACATCTGCGCCTGGACGTCGGCCGACTGCTGGTTCAGTTCGTCCTGCTGCGGCTGCAACGCGGCGACCGAGGCGTCGGCATTGTGCCGGAGCAGATCCCGCGAATAATTCACATATTCGTCCGTGGTCACATCGGTGACCTGTTTGGCACGCGCCGGGGAACGGCCCTGGCCGGTGATTTCGATGACGTCATCGGTCAGCCGCGCTGCCGTCACGACTCGGGCCAATGCGCCCGGGCCTGGATGGTCCGGCAACCTGGCCGCCACCCGGCTCAGCACCTCGGAACTCGCGGCCACCTTGGCCTCGGTGTTTGCCCGGCCGGGCTGGGTGTCACCCTGCAGCAGCACTTGTGAGGATGCCGCGTACAGCGGCGGCCGCACGATCGTGAACAGCAAGCCGAGGAGCAATCCGAGGCCTGCAGCACCGGCCAGTACGCGCCGGTGGCGGCGCAGTGCAGCACCGATCGCGGCGACGCCGACACCGGCTTCAGGCATCTGCACGGCACCGACCCCGTTTCGTTCTTCGGGAAAGTTCTACGGCGGTAGCGGCCGCGTCGACACGCAGAATTTCCGCGCCGTTTTGATCTCGCCCACTGGCGCGTATTTCAAACGTCGCGCCGCGGGGGCATTCCCCGGCGCGTGACCGGTAAACAGCACCGTCGGCGGGCCGGCGTGTCCCTTCGTTCGAGATTTCCGGCGGTGCCGCTTCCTGCGACGGCGCGCCGAATCGGGTGGGCGCTGGGGGACCAGGCCGTCTCCAGCCTGTCCAACTTCGCGGTCGGGGCGGTCGCCGCCCGCGCCCTCGGACCGGTCGGCTTCGGCGTGTTCGGCTTGGCCTACGTCACCTACGCCGTGCTGCTCGGGCTGTGCCGGGGGCTGGCCACCGACCCGCTGATGGTGCGGATGGGTGGCGGCGTGCCGCGCGCGGTCTGGCGGGCCGGCGCTCGGCAGGCGACCGGGACAGCGGTCGTGGTCGGCACCGCGGCGGGGGTGCTGTGCGCCGTGGTCGGCCTGCTGCTGCCCCGTTCTATCGGCCCGGCGTTCGTGGCTCTCGGCGTGGTGCTGCCGGGCATGCTGCTCCAGGACTCCTGGCGGTTCGCGTTCTTCGCCGCCGGGCGCGGCAGCCAGGCGTTCGCCAACGATGTCTGTTGGACGATCGCGTTGGTGCCCGCCGTCGTCTGCGTCCGCGGATCGGACTCCGCGGGGCCGTTCCTGGCGGCCTGGGGCGGGTCGGCAGCAGTAGCGGCGGCCTTCGGTGCGCTGCAGGCCGGGTTCCTACCGCGCCCGGCGCAGTGCCGGTCCTGGCTGCGCAACCATCGCGAACTCGGCTGGCGTTACCTGGCCGAGAACGTGTGTGAGAGCGGCAGTGCGCATCTACGCATGGTCGGCCTCGGCTGGGTCGACGGCCTGGGCGCCGTCGGCGCCATCCGCGGCGCGACACAACTGCTCGGCCCGTTCATTGCCGTGATGTTCGGCATGTCCCTGGTCACGGTGGCCGAGGCCGCGCGCACGCTGCGCCGGGCGCCGGATCGACTGCGTCCGTTCTGTCTGTTGCTGGGTGGGGGGCAGGCGCTCGCGGCGCTGGCCTGGGGGGTGGCCGTGCTGATCCTGCTGCCCGATCACGTCGGTCATTCGTTGCTCGGGTCGGTGTGGCCGCCGGCCCGACGACTGCTGCTCCCCATGACGATCACCTGCGCGGTTTCTGGCCTGAACACCGCGGCGACGGCGGGCCTACGGGCACTGGGGGCGGCCAGACTGAGCCTGCGCTCCCGTCTTGTCTCGGCCGTGCTGGTGGTCAGCATCGCGCTCTGGAGTGCCGCGGCATGGGGAGTCACGGGGTTCGCCTGGGGCACCGTGGCGGGCAGCGCGCTGGGCTCGGCGTACTACTGGCGCAACCTGCACCGCGGCCTGCGGGCGCACGTGAGCGGGTTGCCGACGCCGACTCCGGCGGTGACGGCTCACCGCCCGGCTGCCGCGGTCTCCACTCTGGTCCCCGCTCCGGTCGGGCAAGTCAAATCGAATTGACACAAACCCGACCATCGGCCGACCGGGCGCACACCTATCTGTTTCTACTGTGGCTGGTGTTGCAAGTGGTGTCACTGGGGGGTTCCGCCATGAATCGGCGCAAGGTCGTCATGCACACGGGCATGTCGGTGCTGCTGCTGGCTGCGGGAGTGGAGGCGAGCCGAGCGGCAGCAACCGCGACGTTTCCCTCTCCAGATCCGACGCCTACGCCTTCGGGCCGCCCGACAACCGCTGTCGTCGGCACCGTGATCGCGACCGCGAATCTCAATGCCCCGCAGACGGTCGGCGTCACCTTTTCCGGCTCGCCGGGCATCGTGACCGCCGTCCCGGTAAAAATCGGTGACCACGTGCGCAAGGGACAGCCACTCGCGGCGTCCGACGATCGCGCCGCGCGCCACGCACTCCAGGAGGCCGAGGCGGGCGTGGCGTCGGCCAAGGGTGATCTGCTCGATGCCCTCTCCTCGGTTCGCTCGACCCGGGCCGCGGTCGCCCAGGCGCAACAGGCGCTGTGCAACGCCCGGTTGGCGGTCCATCAGGCGAGGGCCACGCTGCGGTTGGACGCTGCCACGCAGGCAGACGCGGTGCATGCTGCGGAGCTGAAGGTGTACGCGGCCCGCCGTGATGTGACCCGTACCGCTTCCTCGGCGCGGACGGCCACCCGCGCCACCGTGCACCCGCTCATCCCTCCGGCAGCGGCGGCCACCACAGACATCCGGGTAGCCAATCGAAACCGGAACATCGTCGCCTCCACCTCGCGCAGCTCGGTTGCCACGGCGCTGTCCGACCTGTCCGCCGCCGCCCGTACCCGGGCGACCACGTTGTTGGCCGACGCACAACAGGTCAGAACCTTGATCGGGCAGGCCCAGCTGGCGGCGCGCGACCTGGACGCCGCGGCGGCCGCCGTCCCGTCCGACCCGAGCGGTACCCAGTTCGGACCGACCGAGCGGGCGCAGGCCGGCCTGAAGCAGGCCAGGGTCGAGGTACGCAAGGCCAAGGCGGACCTGGACGACACGGTGCTGCGGGCACCGTTCGACGGGACGGTATTGGACATCGCCGGCGGGGTCGGTGAGACGCCCGCCGCCGCCGCGCGCGGTTCGGTGGCCACCAGCTCCAACCCCGCCGGCAACGGGGTGGTCGAGGGTCGCAACGCGGCCACCGCATCCGGGTTCGTGGTGCTGGCCGACCTGACCCACCGGGCCGTCACTGCCCGCGTCGACGAGGAGCACATCGGCCAGGTCAAGGTGGGTCAACCGGCCGTGGTCACGTTCCCGGCCACCGGAACGGTGGTCACCGGCACGGTCTCGTCGGTGGCGCTGCAAGAGACCGTCGCCGAACACGTCGTCTACTACAACGTCGACATCGATCTGGACGATCGGGCCGCGACCCAGAAGCTCGGGCAAACCGCCTCCGTGGTGATCACCACCGGCGGGGCGCAACCCAGCGGGCTGCAGGTGCCGAACGCCGCGTACTCACGGGTGGGGGGCAAGACCATCGTGTCCGTCCTGCGGCAGGGTCGGCTGATGAGGATGCCGGTGACGCTGGGCGTGATCGGCGCCCGGGAGAGTCAGATCAGCAGCCCTCTGCTGCACCCGGACGACCTGGTCGTGGTCCCGGTGACCGGGAACCGCCAGGGCCGGTTGTGATCCTCGCGGGGCCTGACGGCCTCGCGCGGCAAAGTAGCGGTGACCGGACTTGAACCGGTGACACAGCGATTATGAGCCGCTTGCTCTACCAACTGAGCTACACCGCCGCGACCGGCGAACCCGCCCCGAGGTGCGGACGTACCGGCGTCAGAGCCCCTTTACGGAATCGAACCGTAGACCTTCTCCTTACCATGGAGACGCTCTGCCGACTGAGCTAAAGGGGCGAGGCGCAGGCAAGGCTACACGGGCCGAGCGGGGACGCCGCACGGCCCGGCGAGGCGCTGAAACGCCTCGACGACACCGGGAATGATTGATTCACGTCTGCCCCATGACCAACTCATATGGGCCGTTGCCGTCGCAAGCGAAACTTAACCTGGCCTGAGAACAGGGCAAAATGCGGCGAGTGTGACAAATCGGACAGACCGGGATTACCCGCGCGCGGATGAAACGTTCGCGGCATCCCGTGCGATTGAGCAGAAGCAGCACGAATGCCAGACGTGTGTCGTTCGGCGCATCAGCGGTGGACCGCCACCACCGCGGACAACTCGAACGCCACCCCGGACGGTGACCTACAGGCACCGAAACCGGGGCGCAAAGCCCGCCGACCTGTATGGAGGACACCGCAGCGCATGGGCACTCCTCTCGAGCACCAGCGGGTTCTCGCGATCACCCCGTTCGCGGAGCCGTCCGCGCACCTCGCGGCCGCATTGGCCCGCGCCGGTGCGCGCAGTGTGCTGGATCTGGGCAGTGACCACACACGCGCGCGCGAGGCGCTGCGCGACCTGAGCGCCTGGTGGGCCGGGCCGTTCGGGGTGCGCGTCGGCGCAGCCGGCCTGCCGGTCGAGGAACTGCCCTCCGCGGTGAACCTGGTGGTACTGGGTCCGGACGCCGGCTGCACCGTGCCGCAGGCCGCGGCCGACGGTCGACGCGAGGTGTTCGTCGAGGTCCGCACGCTCGACGAGGCCCGGTTGGCGGTTACGGCCGGCGCCAGTGCATTGATTGCCCGCGGATTCGAGTGCGGCGGCGCGGTGGGCACCGCGACCACCTTCGTGCTGCTGCAGGAGCTGTTGGGCGCGGAGCTGCGCAACGCGGCCGGCGATCCGGTGGCGATCTGGGCGGCGGGCGGCATCGGCCCGCACACCGCGGCCGCGGCCGTCGCCGGCGGGGCCGCCGGGGTGGTGCTGGACTCCCAGCTCGCGCTGGTCGACGAGGTGGACCTGTCACACGACGTGGCCGCCGCGGTCCGCCGCATGGACGGCACGGAGACCGCGGTCATCGGCGGATATCGGGTCTACGTCCGTCCCGACCTGACCCGCCCGGACGCTGACGGTCTTCCCCGGCGCATCGGTGGACGCAGCCTGGCGGCGCTGCCGGTGGGCGAGGACGGGGCCCTGGCCCGTCCGCTGGCCGAGCGGTACCGCACCGCGGCCGGCGTGGTCGCCGCGATCGCGGCAGGCATCCAGGCCGGGGTCAGCCCGGCCGCGGCCGAGGCGGCGCGTCGTCCACGGATCGCCCAGGGCCCGATGACCCGGGTCAGCGACCAGGCCACGTTCGCCGCGGCCGTGGCCGCCGAGGGCGGTTTGCCGTTCGTCGCGTTGGCCTTGATGGGCGCCGAGGACACCCGGGCGCTGTTGGTGGAGACCGCCGACCTGCTCGGCGACAAACCGTGGGGCGTGGGCATCCTCGGGTTCGTCCCGGACGACGTGCGCAACGCCCAACTCGAGGTGGTGCACGAGATCCGCCCGCCGTACGCGCTGATCGCCGGCGGTCGGCCGGCCCAGGCCGTGCCGTTGGAGGCCGCGGGCATCACCACGTTCCTGCACGCGCCCTCCCCCGCGCTGCTGGACCGGTACCTGGCCGAGGGCGCCCGGCGGTTCGTGTTCGAGGGCTCGGAATGCGGCGGACACGTCGGTCCGCGCGCCTCGTTCCCGCTGTGGGAGCAGCAGATCTCCCGGCTGCTCGCCTTCGGCGCGGCCAACAACTGCACCGACGAGATCGACGTGCTGTTCGCCGGCGGCATCCACGACGCCCGGTCCGCGGCGATGGTGCAGGCCGCCGCGGCCCCGCTGGTGGCCGCCGGTGGCGCCGCCGGTGTGCTGATGGGCACCGCGTACCTGTTCACCCGCGAGGCCGTGACCGCCGGGGCCATCGGACCGGCGTTCCAGCGCGCGGCGGTGGGCTGCGCGTCCACGGTGCTGCTGGAGACCGCGCCGGGCCATGCCACCCGCTGCGCGGACACCGCGTTCGTGAGCACCTTCAACTCCACCCGGGACCGGCTGTTCGCCGAGGGCATGCCCGCCGAGTCCGTGTGGGCCGAGCTGGAGAAGCTGAACATCGGCCGGTTGCGCATCGCCAGCAAGGGCATCCGCCGCGAGGGCGCGGCGTTGATCCCGGTGGACGAGCGCACCCAGGCCCGCGACGGCATGGTGATGATCGGCGACGTGGCGCGGCTGCGCGCGGCGGTGACCACCATCGGCGAGCTGCACCGCGAGGTCACCGACGGCGCCGCGCAGTTCCTCGGCGAGCGGGCCAGCGAGCTGGCCGTGGCGGAGGTGCCGACGAACGCCGCGGGGCCGCTGAACATCGCGATCGTCGGCATGGCCGGTGTGTTCCCGCAGGCAGGGGATCTGGCCGAGTTCTGGGCGAACGTGCTGCGCAATCACGACGCGATCACCGAGGTGCCCGCGGAGCGCTGGGACCCGGCGACCTACTACAACGGCGACGGTGGCAGCGGATCCACCTCCAAGTGGGGCGGCTTCCTGCCCGAGGTGCCGTTCGACGCGCTGCGCTACGGCATTCCGCCGGCCGCGCTGGCCAGCATCGAGCCGGTGCAGCTGCTGTCTCTGGAGGTCGCCGCCAGGGCGTTGCGCGACGCCGGTTACGACAATGGGATGGACGCCGCGCGCCCGTTCGACCGGGAGCGCGCCGGCGTCGTGTTCGGTGCCGAGCCGGGTACCGACCTGTCCGCGGCCTACGGCTTCCGTGCGCTGTACCCGCAGCTGCACGGCGAGTTGCCCGCCGAGCTGGACGCGCAGCTGCCGGCGCTGACCGAGGACTCTTTCCCCGGTGTGCTGGCCAACGTGATCTCCGGGCGCATTGCCAACCGGCTGGACCTGGGCGGGGCCAACTACACCGTGGACGCGGCATGTGCCTCGGCGCTGGCCGCGCTCGAGGTGGCCTGCCTACAGCTGCGTTCCGGCGCGGCGGACATGGTGCTGACCGGCGGCGCGGACATCCACAACGGCATCCAGGACTACCTGATGTTCGCCTCGGTGGGCGCGCTGTCGCCGTCCGGGCACTGCCGGCCGTTCGACGCCTCCGCCGACGGCATCGCACTCGGCGAGGGTGTGGCCTGCATCGTGCTCAAGCGACTGGCCGACGCCGAACGGGACGGCGACCGCATCTACGCGGTGATCGCCGGTGTCGGCTCGTCCAGCGACGGCCGCTCGTTGGGCCTGACCGCGCCGCGTCCCGAGGGTCAGCGCCGCGCACTGGAGCGGGCCTACGCGCAGGCGGGCGTGAGCCCGGCACAGGTCGGTCTGGTCGAGGCGCACGGCACCGGCACGGTGGTCGGTGACCGCACCGAACTCGGCGTGCTCACCGACGTGTTTTCCGCCGCGGGCGCCACCGTCGGCAGTTGCGCGCTGGGCTCGGTGAAGAGCCAGATCGGGCACACCAAGTGCACCGCGGGTCTGGCCGGACTGATCAAGGCCGCGTTCGCCGTGCACACCGGCGTGCTGCCGCCTACCGGCAAGATCACCGCGCCGAACCCGGGCTGGGTGGGCGAGCAGAACCCGTTCGTGTTCAGCGACACCGTCCGGCCGTGGCCGGCGAGGGCCGCAGCCGGCTCCGAACTGCCGGCGAGGGCCGCAGCCGGCTCTGATCTGGCCGGCCCGCGCGTCGCCGGCATCAGCGCATTCGGCTTCGGCGGCACCAACTTCCACGCGGTGCTCACCGGCTGGTCCGGGGCACCGGCGCCGCGCCACGGCCTGCACCAGTGGCCGGTCGAGCTGTTCCTGTTCGCGGGCGCGAGCAACGCCGACGCGCTCGGCGAGATCGACCGCCTGCTCGCGCTGTGCGCGACCAACGACTCCGCCGGTCGCCCGTGGCGACTCCGGGACCTGGCCCGCACCACCGCAGAGCGCAGCGCGACGGCAGCGCAGCGCAGCGCGACGGCAGCGCAGCGGTCCGGCCACACCCGCATCGCGGTGGTGGCCACCGACCTCGACGACCTCGCCGGCAAGCTCACCGCGGCCCGTGACGGTCGACCGGGCGACGGGATTTTCCTGGCGGGCGACGATAGTGACCCCGCGTCACTGCGCTCCGGCGGCGAGCTCGCCCTGCTCTTCCCCGGCCAGGGCAGCCAGCGGCCGGGCATGTTGGCAGACCTGTTCGCGGCGTTCCCGCGGTTGGCGGACCTGCTGGTCTCCGGCGCCAAGTGGGCGTCGACCATGTTCCCGCCCTCGGCGTTCGACGCCGCCGGTAAGCAGGCACAGGCCGCCGCGTTGAAGGACACCCGGGTGGCCCAGCCCGCACTGGGCATCGCCGGGCTGGCCATGTTCCGCACGCTGAGCGAGCTGGGCATCACCCCCGCCCACCTGGCCGGGCACAGCTACGGCGAGCTGGTCGCGCTGGCCGCCGCGGGCGCGCTTGACCCGGCCGAGCTGTTGGAGCTGTCCGAGGCCCGCGGCCGGGCCATCCTGGCCGCCGCGGGCGAGGACCCCGGCACCATGGCCGCCGTCAGCGGGAGCGCCGCCGAGGTGCGCGCAGTGCTCAACGGCAGCGGCGTCGTGGTGGCCAACCTGAACTCCCCCACCCAGACGGTGATCTCCGGCCCCACCGCCGCGGTCGAGCAGGCGGTCGGCGCGTTGTCCGCGGCGGGTCTACGGGCCCAGCAGATCCCGGTGGCTTGCGCGTTCCACTCCCCGCTGGTCGCCGAGGCGTCCCGGATGCTGGAGGCCGAACTGGCCAACCGGACCGTCGGTTCCCCGCACCTTCCGGTGTGGGCGAACGCCACCGCCGCCCCCTATCCGCTGGGGGCCGGCGCGGTGCGTGAACTGCTCGCCGAGCAGGTCGTCTCGCCGGTGCGCTTCGCCGAGCAGATCGAGGCGATGTACGACGCCGGTGCCCGGGTGTTCGTCGAGTGCGGTCCCGGCTCGGTGCTGACCGGCTTGGTCGGCGCGGTGCTCGGCGAGCGGCCGCATACCGCGATTGCCACCGACAGCCCCGGCCGACACGGCGTGCACGCCCTGCTCACCGCGCTGGCCAAGTTGGCTGTGGCCGGTGTCGAGGTGGACACCGCGATGCTCTACAACGGCCGCGACGCGCACCTGGTCAGCGCCGCCGACGCCCCGCGCGCGGCCGGCTGGTTGATCAACGGTCACCTGGTGATGACCGCCGACGGCGTCCCGGTCAACGGCGGCCTGAAGCCGGCCAGTCGGGTCGCCCCGATTGCCACCGCGGCGGCTGAGACGGCGCCGGCCCCGGCCGCCGCGGTGCCCACCGACGGCCGCGAGGCCGTGGTCCTGGAGTTCCTGCGCAACAGCCGCGAGCTGCTCGCCGCGCAGCGGGAGGTGGTGCTCGACTTCCTGGGTGCCGCCCCGGCCGCGTCGATCGCGGCGGATAGCCGACCGGCCGCAGTGGCGCAGCCCGCCGCGCAGAACAAACCCGCAGTCCAGGCCCAGCCGGTAACCGCGGCTGCCCCCGCGCCGCAGCCGCAGACGGTGGCGGCCCCCACCGCCGTGGCCACCACCCCGCAAAGCGTGCAGGACCTGCTGGTCGAGCTGATCAGCGAGCGAACCGGGTACCCGGCGGCCATGTTGGACGTCGACCTGGACCTCGAGGCCGACCTGTCCATCGGCTCACTGAAGCGCACCGAGATCATCGGCCTGCTGGCCGACCGGATGCGCGCAGCGGGCCTGGACGGTGCGCCGGACGAGGCGAAGCAGGCGGAGCTGACGCGGATCCGCACGCTGCGCGAGATCGTCGCCGCGATCTGCCACGGGCCGACCACCGCGGCGGTGCCCGCACCCGCAGCGCCGGTCGTCCCGGCCCAATTCCTCCCGACCCAGGGCGGACCGGTGGAGGACCGGATGCCCGCGAGCAAGACAGCCGACGCCGAGCAGGTGCGCACCATGCTGGTCGAACTCATCGGCGAGCGCACCGGTTACCCGGTGGCCATGCTCGACGCCGACCTCGACCTGGAGGCGGACCTGTCGATCGGCTCGCTCAAGCGCACCGAGATCATCGGGCTGCTCGCCGACCAGCTGGCTGCAGTGCGCCCGTTGGACGAGACATTCCAGGCCGAGCTGACCCGGCTGCGCACCGTGCGGCTGATCACCGAGCGCATCGCCGGCACCCCGGCCACGTCGCTTCCCGCCATCGCGGCCCCGAGCCTGCAGCCCGCGGCCGAGCCGGGCCCGACAGCCGTCCGCCCGACCGTACAGCGGTACCTGCTGGAGCCGGCGGCAATCTCCCCGGCCGTGCCCACCGTTGACCTGACGGGTCGTCACGTAACCGTGGTGTCCGGTGCGGCCGGTGTGGTCATCGAGTTGTGCGCGGCGCTGGAGGACTGTGGCGCCACCGTGCGCACCGTGTCCACCGATCCGTCCGAGGAACTCGGCGACGTGGACATCCTGGTGCATCTGGGCGCGGCGGGACCGAGCGAGCCGCCGTCGCTGCCCGACGCGTTCGCCGGGTTACGTCGCGCGGTGCTCGGCGGGGCCCGGCAGTTGCTGGTGGCCACCGGTCACGGCGGCCGATTCGGTCACCGCACCGGCATCGACAACGGCGTACGCAGCGACCTGCCCGCGGGTCTGGGGCTGGCCGGGCTGATGCGCACCATCGCCCGGGAGTACCCGGAGATCTCCTGCCGCACCGTGGATCTCGACCCCAAGGACCTGCCCACCCTGCTGGCCGGCCACCTGGTGACCGAGCTGCGCAACCCGACCGGGCCGGAGCTGGTCGGCTACGCCGCCGATGGCCGCTGCACGCTGTCCCTGGTGCGGGCACCGCTGATCGCGGCGGGTCGCCCGGTCTCCCCCGCCGAGCTGGGTCTGTCCGAGCGGTCGGTGGTGCTGCTCACCGGCGGCGCCCGGGGAATCACCTCACGGGTGGCCCGTGGGTTGGCCGCGACGGCCGGTTGCCATGTCGTGCTGTGGGGCCGCACGCCATTGCCCACCGACACCGAGAACCCGGCCACCGCGGGCGCTGCGGACGCCACCGCATTGCGCCGCGCGCTGATCGAGGGCGGGGAAACCGTGCCCGCCCGGGTGGAGGCCGAGGTCCGACGCATCCTCGCCGAGCGGGAGGTCCGCGCCTCGCTGGCCGGACTGCGCGAGCACGCCGCCTCCGTGGAGTACACCTGCGTGGACGTGCGCGACCGCGGCGCGGTGGCCGATGCCATGGCAGAGCTGAGGCAGCGTCACGGACGGCTGGACGGCGTGGTGCACGGCGCCGGCGTGCTGGACGACCGGTTGATCGCGGACAAGACCTCGGACGGGTTCGCCCGGGTCTGGGAGACCAAGGTGGACGGCGCCCGGGCGCTGGCCGACGCGCTCGACCCGGACCTGCGCTTCCTGGTGCTGTTCGGCAGCGTCTCGGGGGTGTTCGGCAACCGCGGACAGTGCGACTACGCAGCGGCCAACGACGCCCTGGACACCCTGGCCCGGTCCTGGGAGGACCGCTTCGCCGGACGCGTGCTCAGCGTCGACTGGGGCCCCTGGGCTCCGGTGGACGGGGCAGGTGACGGCATGGTGTCCGATGAACTGCTGCGCAGTTACGCCCGGCAGGGCGTGGCCGCGTTGCACCCCGAAGACGGCGTGCGAGCCCTGCTGGACGAGCTGGCGCACGGCACCGAGCCCCAGGTGGTCTACGTGTGCGCCGAGCCCTCGGCGTTCGACGCGGCGTTCTCCGACGGGCGTCCCGCCGGCCCGTGCTGAGGCCGCCCATGAGCGAGCTGCGAGCTCATCAATGACCACAGGAGTGGACGTCGCGATCGTGGGCATGGCCGCGGTCTTTCCCGGCGCGCCCGACCTGGCCACATTCGCGGCCAACATCGACGCGGGCGTGGACGCGATCACCGACGCGCCCGCCGACCGGTGGGACGCGTCGTTCTACGACCCGACCGAGGCCAAGGCGCGACCCGGCGATCGCCTGTATGCCCGGCGCGGCGGGTTCGTCGTGCCGCCGCGGTTCGACCCGATGCGCTTCGGCATCATGCCGATGGCGGTACCGGACATCGAGGCCGACCAACTGATCGCGTTGGCCACCACGGCCGCGGCGATCGACGACGCGGGCGGGCCGGAGCGGCTCGGGGATCGGGGCCGGGTCGGCATCGTGCTGGGCCGGGGCGGCTACTTCAACGCCGGCATGGCCTCGTTCGTGGACCGGGTGCGCACCGCCAACCAGCTGACCACCGCATTGCGCGAGCTGCTGCCACATCTGACGGACGATCAACTCGATGAGGTGCGGACCGCGTTCGCCGACCGGCTCGGGCCGCTGCGCGAGGAATCCGGCATCGACCTGATGGTGCCGAACCTGGTCGCCTCGCGCACCGCCAACCGGCTGGACCTCGCCGGGCCCGCGTACACGGTGGACGCGGCGTGTGCCTCATCGTTGATCGCGGTCGACCACGCGGTGCGCGAATTGGTCTCCGGCCGGTGCGACGTCATGCTGGCCGGCGGCGTGCACCACTGCCACGACGTCACCTTCTGGAGCGGGTTCAACCTGCTCGGCGCGTTGTCCGCCAGCGAACGGATCCGACCGTTCCATCGGGACGCGGACGGCATCCTGATTGGCGAGGGCACCGGGGTGTTGGTGCTCAAGCGGTTGGCCGACGCCGCCGAGGACCGGGTGTACGCGGTGATCCGCGGCGTGGGGGTGGCCGGCGACGGCCGGTCCGCCAGCCTGATGGCGCCACGCTCGCAGGGGCAGGTCGCGGCGATGCGCCAGGCCTGGGCGAACGCCGGCCTGGACCCGCGCGAGCCGGGCCTGGTCGGGCTGGTGGAGGCGCACGGCACCGCAACGGTGGCCGGCGACGCCACCGAAATCGCCTCGCTCAGCGAGGTCTTTGGACCGTCGGGCACGGGCGGCCCGGACATCGGGCTGGGCTCGGTGAAGTCGATGATCGGACACGCCATGCCCGCGGCCGGCGCGGCCGGACTGATCAAAGCAGCGCTGGCGGTGCACCGCGGGATGCTGCCCCCGACGCTGCACTGCGACGACCCGCACCCAGCGCTGGCCGGCACCCGGTTCGCCCCCGTGCAGTCCGGGCGGGAATGGGACTCGGCCGGGCCCCGGGTGGCCGCGGTGAACGCGTTCGGCTTCGGTGGCATCAACGCACACGTGGTGCTCGGCCAGCTACCCGCGCCGCGCCGCCGCGGCGCGCGCAGCAGCGCCCGCAACGATGGACACGAACCCGTGCTGCTGCTGGCCGGGCCGGACCTGGCCGCGTTGCGCGCCGCGTTGGACGCGCCCGACGAGCAGTTGCTGGCCCGCGACGACACCACCGCCCCGCCGGTCGGCGGACCGGTACGACTGGCCGTGGTGGGTCCGGACGCCAAGCGCCTGGAGTTGGCCCGCCGCGTGGTCGCCCAGGGCAAGCCGTGGCAGGGCCGCAGCGACGTGTGGCTGGCCACCGAACCCTTGCTCGGCCCGTCCGGCGGCGGGCGGCTGGCGTTCCTGTTCCCCGGCCTGGAGGAATCCTTCGAACCGCGGGTGGACGACGTCGCCGCGCACTTCGGGTTGCCGCCGGTGCGCAGCACGATCGCGGCCGGGTTGGGTCGCCGCGGTCTGGAGCTGGCCGGGGTCGGCCGTCTGTTGGACGGTGCGCTGCGCGCGATGGACATCAGTCCGCACGTGGTGGCCGGCCACAGCATCGGCGAGTGGAGCGCGCTGATCGCGTCGGGTGCCGCGCCGTTCGAGGAGTTCGCTGATTCCACCCGGGCCTTCGACGCCGGCCCCGGTGTGCCCGACCTGGCGTTCGCGGTGCTCGGCTGCGGTGCGGCCCGGGCCCGGCAGGCGTTGGCCGGGGTGCCCGACGTGGTGCTCTCCCACGACAACTGTCCACACCAGTCGATCATCTGCGGCGAGGAGGGCGCGGTCGCGGTGGTGTTGGCGCGGCTGCGCGAGGCCGGGGTGACCGGGTCGGTGTTGCCGTTCCGCTCCGGGTTCCACACCCCGTACCTGGAACCCTTCCTCGGGCCCACTCGCGAATTCGTCCGCGACCTGACGCTACGTCAGCCCAAGGTGGAGCTGTGGTCGGCGACCACCGTGGCGCCCTACCCCGCCGAACCCGACGAGATACGCGCCCTGCTGGTGCGCAACCTGCTCGAGCCGGTGCTGTTCGGCCCGCTGATCGAGCGCCTGCACGCCACCGGGGTGCGCGTGTTCGTCCAGGTCGGCACCGGCAGCCTGCCGGGCTTCGTCGAGGACACGCTGGAGACCCTCGACCAGCCGCATTTGACAATGAGCGCCAACGTGGGAAAGCGCACCGGGTTGGCGCAGTTGCGTCGGGTCGCGGCCGCGCTGTGGACGGTCGGCGCCGCCCCCCGGTTCGACCGGTTGGTGCCGGCTGCCGCCGAGGCCGGGCAGGAGCCCGTCGAGCCGGCCCCTCCCGCGCCGGCGGCCGGCGGCGTTGCGTTGCGGCTCGGGTCGGCATTGCTGCGCGAGGGGACGCCGCGGCTGGCCTCGCTGGGCGCCACCCCACCGGCACAACCGGCCCCGCTGCCGTCGGCCGACACCCCGGTGCTGGCCGAGTACCGCGCGCTGTTGGCGGAGGCCGGACAGGCCGCCGACGACGTGCTGACCGCCTGGGCGCCCACCGCGGCGCCGACTACCGGGGCGCCGCCGGCCGCCCCGGCCGGGCCACGGCGGCAGGTGTCGACCAGCGTGCTGTCTATCCACGACGCGCCTTACTTGGTGGATCACTGTCTGTTGCAGGCCCCGGACACGGCGCCTGTCGGGGAACGCTTTCCGATCGTGCCGATGACCGGCACCGTCGCGCTGATCGTGGATGCCGCCGCGGCGTTGGTGCCGGAGCGCACCGTGATCGGCGTGCGGGGCGTCCGGGCGCTGCGGCCGTTGGCCGTCGACCCGCCGATCACCCTGCACATCGAGGCCACCGAACAGGCCCCCGGCGACGGCGACCTGACCGTGGTCAGCGTCGTGCTCGACGCAACGCCGCAGGGCAGGGAGCGGGAGACCTACGCGCGGGCCACGGTGTTGCTCGCGGATGCCTACCCGGCGCCGCCCGCGCTGCGCGAGTCGCCGCTGACCGCGGAACGCCGCCCGACGGTAAATGCGCGGGCGCTGTACGCGCAGCGGTGGATGTTCCACGGCCCCGCCTACCAAGGGGTCACCGAGCTGACCGGCATCGCCGAGGACGGCGTGCGCGGCGTACTGACCACGCTGGCGGCGCCCGGTGCGCTGCTGGACGCCGCCGGTCAGTTGCTGGGCTACTGGGTGGCCACCCAACCGGACAACGGCTTGGTGTTGCCGTCGACCATCGGCTCGATCAGCTTCTACGCGGCCCCGCCGGCCGTCGGCGAGAAGTTCGACACCGTGGTCCGGGTGCGCTCGGTGAGCGCCGAGGAGGCCGTCGCCGACCTCGAGGTGCGCAGCGCGGACGGGCGGCTGTGGTGTCACATCACCGGGTGGACCGACCGCCGGCTGGAGGGCGACGCCGCCACCATCGAGGCGTTCCGGCATCCCGCCCGGGCAGTGCTGGCCCGCCCCCAGGACGACGGCTGGTGGCTGCTCATCGAACCATGGAACGACCCGGTGGCAAGGGATCTGGCGGCCCGTCAGTATCTGTCCCCCGTCGAGCGGGAGAACCACGCGGGCCGCAACCCGCGGGCCGCCCGCCATTGGTTGCTCGGCCGCATTGCGGCCAAGGACGCCCTGCGCGCCTGGCTGTGGGCACGCGGTGCGGGCGAGGTGTACCCCGGCCAGATCCGGATCGGCAACGACCCGGCCGGGCGGCCGTTCGCCGGCGGCGCCGGTACCGAGGAACTGGCGCTCTCGCTGGCGCACTCCGGGCCGTTCGCGGCGGCGTTGGTCGGACCGGCCGGATCCGGTGTCGGCATTGACGTGGAACTGGTCGATGACGCGCCGGCGGAGACCGCCCTGCTCACCGTCGCCGAGCGCGACCTGCTGGACACGATCTGTCCGCCCGAGGACCCGCACCGCGCGCGTTGGGTCACCCGGTTCTGGACGGCCAAGGAGGCGGTGGCCAAGTCCGGCGGCACCGGGTTGGCCGGCCGGCCCGCCCGATTCGTGGTGACTTCGGTGGCAGGGGACGATTTGTCCGTCACCGTGGACGGCGTGACACATCGAGTGCGGACCCGGGTCGGTGATGATCCGCTGCCGTTTGCGGTTGGCTGGACCCCGGTATCGGTCATGCTTGACTGAGAACAGTGCCCAATCACAACGTGCGCCGCACAGCCCGCCGGAAGCAAGGGAGACAGTGTTGACAACGCAAGCCCGCAGCGTTGCCGAGGCGCAGGTGCTTGAGGTCGTGCGCGGCATGATCGCGCAGATCATCGGCGAGGAGTATCTGCTCGATCTGCAGATCGCGATGGACACCTCGTTCGAGGACGACCTGGAGCTGGAGAGCATCGAGTTCGTCAAGCTCGGTGCGAAGCTGACCGAGCACTACGGCGGGAACGTTGATTTCGCCGCATTCCTGGCCGACCTCGACCTGGACCAGATCATCGAGATGCGCGTCGGGACCGTCGTGGACTACATCGTCGACGCCACGGCCTGACGCACCCTCAGGAGTTCCCGCCACCCATGTCGGAAATCGTCGCCAACGGCATTCGGCTGCACGTGCAGCACCTTCACCCGGTGCCGGCAGCCGAACGCTCCCGGCCGCCCGTGGTGTTCCTGCACGGGCTGGGCATGGACAACATGGCGAGCTTCTACTACACGGTGGCGGGGACGGTGGCCAAGACCGGCGCCGAGGTCCTGCTCTACGACCTGCGCGGCCACGGCGACTCGGAGCGCCCCCGCACCGGGTACACGATGGAGGACTCCGTCGCTGACCTCACCGGCCTGCTCGACGCGGTGGAGATCTCCGGCCCGGTGCATCTGATCGGCAACTCCTACGGCGGCACCATCGCGCTGGACTTCGCGGTGGAGCACCCGGCGCGGGTGGCGAGCATCGTGCTGATCGAGGCGCACTTCAACGTCGAGGGCTGGGCCGAGCAGATCGCCGCCGAACGCGAGCGGGTCGCCGGGGTGGTCGCCGAGATGGGCGAGGAAAACCTGCAGGCCTGGATCCGTCGGTTCGGTCGCAAGGTGGTGCGGATGATGGACGCGCTCACCGACCTGGCCAACCACACCAGCTTCTATCCGGACCTGACCCGGGCCCGGCCCATCCCGGCCGACCGACTGCGCGCGCTGACCTGCCCGATCCGCGCGGTGTACGGCGAGCGCTCGGACGTACCCGACTACGAGAAGCAGCTGCATGACCTGCTGCCGCACGCCTCGCTCACCGTGGTGCCCGGCGTCGGGCATTCGGTGCTGATGGACGCGACACCGGCTGTGCGGGAGATCGTCGTGGGTTGGCTGGCCGAGCAATGCGCTGTCTGATCGTCGTCCCGCCGCTGACCGGGCACATCCTGCCCACGGTGGCGGTGGCCGAGGCGTTGACCGAGCGCGGCCATCAGGTGGCCTGGGCCGGCAATTCCACCTACCTGGGCGGCGTGCTGCCGCCCGGGCGCACCGTATTCGCGGTTGACGCCGAATTCCCCGGCGAACCGTTGTCCTCCCGGCTGGTGCGCTGGCGCGGGCTGCGCGCGGCCACCGCGTTCCGGTTCTTCTGGGAGGACTTCCTGATCCCGCTGGCCCACTCCATGGTGCCCGGCGTGCGCGCCGCGGTGGACGAGTTCGCCCCGGACGTGGTGCTGGCCGACCAGCAGGCGCTGGCCGGCGCGATGGTGGCCCGCGAGCGCAAGCTGGCGTGGGCTACCTCGGCCACCACCACCGCTGAGCTCACCGGGCAATACGAAACCATGCCGAAACTCGGCGAGTGGGCGCAGCAGCAGTTGGCCGAACTCCAGGTCGGCTACGGCGTCGGCGATCCGGTGGATCTGCGCTTCTCCGACCAACTCGTGCTGGCTTTCTCCACCGTGGAGTTGCTCAACCCGCCGTCCCCGCCGGGTGCGCACATCGCCTTCGTCGGCCCGGCATTCGGTGGTCGGGGTACTCCGGTGGCGTTCAACTGGGACTGGCTCGACCCCGATCGCCGGCACGTGCTGGTCTCGCTGGGCACGGTCAACCAGGACTCCGGCGAACGCTTCTTCGCGGTGGCCGCCGAGGCCTTCGGGGCACTGGCCGACACCACGCAGGCGATCTTCGTGATGCCGCCGGGCACTGTCGCCGACCTTCCGCCGAACGTGCTCGCAGCGCCGCGGGTGCCGCAACTGGAGCTGTTGTCGCACTTGCACGCCGTGGTCTTCCACGGTGGGCACAACACCATGTGCGAGGCGCTCGCGCACGGGCTGCCGCTGGTGGTGGCGCCGATCCGCGACGACCAACCCGCCAACGCCTCGCAGATCACCGAGGCACACGCCGGGGTGCGGGTGAAGTTCGGTCGGGTGAGCGCCGGGGAGTTGCGCGGGGCGATCAGCGCGGTGCTGGACGACCCGTCTTATGGCGCGGGTGCGGCGCGTATCCGGAATTCGTTCCAGGCGGCCGGTGGCGCGTGCGCCGCCGCGGCACGGCTGGAGGGCTTGCTGTGACCGAAGAACTCGATGAACGCATCGCGAAAGCCCGGGCCTGGTACGACGCGGCCATGCCCGACGCCGGTCCCGATGCGTTCCTGGAGCCGCGCCGGACCACCTGCCCGTGGTGTGGGTCGCCGGCGTTGCGGATTCGCCTGCGCGGCCGGGATCTGATTCAGCGTAAGCCCGGCCGGTTCACCGTCGAGCAGTGCCGAAGCTGCGGGCACGCGTTCCAGAATCCGCGACTGAACCTGGCCGGGCTGGACTACTACTATCGCGACTTCTACGACGGCCTGGGCGCCGAGATCTCGGAGAGCGTGTTCGCGCTGAGCGCCGAGGACAATCGCAAACGGGCCCGGGCGGTGGCCGCGCACGTGCAGCCGGAGAACTGGTTGGACGTGGGCACCGGGCATGGGCACTTCCCGCACTACGCCGCGGAGATCCTGCCGGAGACGGTATTCGACGGGCTGGATCTGTCCGCCGGGGTGGACGCGGCGGTGCGGCACGGCCGTATCCGCACCGGGCACCGCGGGTTGTTTCCCGACCTGGCGCCGCAGATCGCCGGCGCCTACCACGTGGTGAGCATGCATCACTACCTCGAGCACACCCGTGATCCGCGCGCCGAGTTGGATGCGCTGGCGCTGGTGGTGCGCGACGGCGGCTACGCCGAGATCGAGATGCCTGACGTCTCCTCCCGAGTCGGCCGGGTGTTGGGCTCCTGGTGGGTGCCCTGGTTCCAGCCGCAACACCAACACTTCCTGCCGGTCAGCAACCTGTTGGGGGCATTGGTGGAGCGCGGTTTCCGGCCGGTCAGCGTGCAACGCCACGAAGCGCACTCCACCGTGGACCTGACCTGGGCGACCACCTTCGCGTTCAACAGGTGGGCACCGGATCCGCGCCGCCCGTGGGAACCCGAACAGACCGCTGCCTGGCGCAAGCGTCGCCACGAACTGGCGTGGTCGCGCGCGTATCCGCGCGCGGCCAAGGTCAGTCATGGCCTGGACGTGGTGATCGACCGGGTACTGACCCGGCTGGATGTGGGCAACGCCTACCGAGTCATCGCCCGCAAGGAGGCGCGATGACCGAGGTTGGCTGGGCAGCGCCGCCCACCGATGCGGACTTCGCCCGTCTGCGCGCGCCCTACCTGGCCGAGTTGGCCGAGGGTTGGCAGCGTTTTCTGCAACCGGCGGCCACGGCCTGCCCGTGGTGCGGCTCGACGAAGCTGGCGGTGCGCACCCGGTTACCGGATCTGGTGCAGCGCAAGCCGGGTCGGTTCCGCTTCGATGTGTGCCGGACCTGCGGGCACGTGTTCCAGAATCCGCGGCTGAGCCCGGAGGGCCTGGCGTTCTATTACCGCGACTTCTACGACGGCTTGGGCGCCTCGACCACGCAGGCTGTCTTCGCTCAGCAGACCGAGATCTACCGCAGCCGCGCCCGTGCGGTGGCGCCATTTCTGACGCCTCGTCAATGGCTGGACGTGGGCTGCGGGCACGGGCACTTCGCCAAGGACGCACAGTCCATCTGGCCGCAGACAGCGTTCGACGGCCTGGACTTCGGTGACGGCGCGCAGGAGGCGGCGCGGCGTGGCTGGTTGCGCACCGCACACCGCGGCGAGTTCGCCGAGCTGGCGGGCGACCTGACCGGGCGCTACGACGTGATCAGCATGTTCCACTACCTGGAGCACCTGTCCGATCCGCGGGCCGAGTTGGCGGTGGCCGCCCGGGCGTTGGCTCCCGACGGGTACCTGTACCTGGAGCTGCCCGACCCGACGTTCCTGCTGGGCCGGGCATTGGGGCCGATGTGGACCCCGGGCCACACGCTGCAACACCTGCACCTGATGCCGCTGCCCAATCTGCTGACCGCCCTGGACGCCGCCGGGTTCGTCCCGGTGAACGTCGAACGGGGCAGCGCGCACATACCCATCGACCTGACCTCTGCAGCGATGGCCCTGGGGACCCTATTGGGCCCGGACCCCCGGCTGCCGTGGCGCCCCAGAAGCACCAAATCTGCCGTCCGACGCCACCGCACGGTGTGGCGGGCCGCCCCACCGGTGATCAAAGCCGCTTACGCCACCGACCGGAAACTGGCACCGTTGTTCGCAGCGGCCGGGGTGGGAAATGTGTATCGGGTATTGGCCCGACGCGCGGTTCCCGCGGACAGGATTGGCCCCCAGAACAGGAGCAGCACAGCATGACCACGCTGGAGCAGAACCCGAGCCCGGTCGCCCCGTCCGATGAGGACTTCGCCGCGGCCCGCCCCTGGTACGCCGCGCAGATGGCGGCAGGCGTCGAGCGGTTCCTGGAGCCGCGCCGGGACACCTGCCCGTGGTGCGGGTCGGACCGGCTGCGCAACCGGGTCACCACCGGTGACCTGATGCAGCGCAAGCCCGGCACGTTCCACATGGACGAGTGCCGGGTGTGCAAGCACGTGTTCCAGAACCCGCGGCTCAACATCGACGGGCTGAACTTCTACTATCGCGACTTTTACGACGGCCTCGGCGGGTACATCACCGAGCAGATCTTCGCCGTGCACACCGAGGTGTATCACTCCCGCGCGCGCATGGTGACCCCGTTCCTGACGCCGCGTCGCTGGCTGGACGTGGGCACCGGATACGGCCATTTCTGCAAGGACGCGAAGACCATCTGGCCGGACACCGTCTTCGACGGCCTGGACATGGGTTCCAGTGTGGAGGAGGGGCAGAAGCGCGGCTGGCTGGACACCATTTACCGGGGCCAGTTGCCCGACCTGGTCGAGGAAGTGGCGGGCAAGTACGACGTGGTGAGCATGCACCACTATCTCGAGCACGTGCGCGACCCGCGGGCCGAACTCGACGTCATCGCCCGGGTGGTGGCGCCCGGCAAGTACCTGCTCATCGAGGTGCCGGATCCGACCTCGTTCACCGCGAAGATGTACGGCACGTTGTGGACTCCG
The DNA here is from genome assembly GCA_036493475.1 of Sporichthyaceae bacterium. Taxonomy (NCBI): domain Bacteria; kingdom Bacillati; phylum Actinomycetota; class Actinomycetes; order Sporichthyales; family Sporichthyaceae; species Sporichthyaceae bacterium. The sequence goes on from DASXPS010000055.1 coordinate 23,623, forward strand.
TACTACCAACCGCAGCACCAGCACCTGGTGCCCGCCCGCAACCTGCTGCAGGCGCTCACCGAGCGCGGATTCACCCCGGTGCGGGTGCAACGCAAGGAGGCGCATTTGCCGGTCGACCTGACCTGTGCGGTGCTTTCCATGGTCAGCCGCATCTCTCCCGACCCGCGCTACCCGTGGTTGCCCGAGCCCACCGAGGCCGCCTTCCGGCGCCAGGCACGCGTGTGGAAGGTCACCCCGAAGCTGCTCAAATGGGCCTGGTACGGCGACCATTGGATGGCCCCGGTCATCAAGGCCTTCGACGGCGGCAACGCCTACCGGGTGTTGGCCCGACGGAACTCCTGACGATGACCGAGCAGGCGATGGCGGGCAGCGTCGACCCGGAGAACCTGGACGCGGAGTTCAGCTCACGGCGGCCGGTCTACCAGGCCGAGATCGCGCGCGGCGTCGAGCGGTTCTTCTCCCCGCGGCGGCGCACGTGTCCGTGGTGCGGCTCACCGAACCTGAGCACCATCCTGCGCACCGGGGACCGCAACCAGCGCAAGCCCGGCATCTTCAAGCTGGACCGCTGCGGCACCTGTCGGCATGTGTTCCAGAATCCGATGCTCAACCCCGAGGGCCTGGATTTCTACTACCGCGACTTCTACGACGGCCTTGGCCGGGCGATGATCGAGGCGGTGTTCGACGCCCGGACGGACATCTATCAGACCCGGGCCCGGCAACTGGCACCGTTCTTCGCCGACGGCGGCGGCCCCAAGTCCTGGTTGGACATCGGCGCCGGATTCGGGCACTTCTGCCGCGATGCCCGCACGGTCTGGCCGGACACCACCTTCGACGGCCTGGACCAAGGCCTGGGCGTGGCCGAGGCCGCGGAGAAGGGCTGGATCGACACCGCGCACCGGGGCTGGTTCCCCGACCTGGCCGCGGAACTGATTGGCCGTTATGACGTGATCAGCATGTTCCACTACCTGGAGCACGTACTGGACATCCGCGCCGAGCTGGACCTCGCGGCATCGGTGTTGCCCTCCGGCGGCCTGCTGCAGATCGAGGTGCCCAACCCGGAGTCGCGGCTGCGGGTGTTACGCGGCTGGTGGGTGCAATGGTTCCAGCCGCAGCATCTGCACTTCGCGCCGCTGCCGAACCTGCTGGCGGCGCTGACCGAACGCGGGCTGCGTCCGGTGTCCGTGCAGTTCGCCGAGTCGCACATCCCGGTGGACGTCACCTGCGCGATGTTGTCGATGCTGGCTTGCGCGTCCCCCGAGCCGCGGCTGCCGTGGCGCTCGGCGCGGCAGGGGAAGCTGCGCGACGCCTGGCACACGGGAGTGTGGACCAAGGCCTGCCCGAAGCTGCTGCCGCTCACCTACAAGGCGGACGCGGCGCTGACGCCGATCGTGCACCGCACCGGGGACGCGAATCTGTACCGGGTGCTGGCGCGCAAGGACTAGCTGGATTTCCCGGCAAGTTAGACGGCACGGCCCTTCCAGGTGCGCAGGTTGCGCTTCTGCCGGCGGCGGGACTCCACGATCAGCCCGACGGACATGACCCCGGCCACCGGGTGGGTGAACGAGTACGGCAGCGGCGGCTCACCGAACCGACGGGCCAGCGTGATGCGCGTCGCGGCCACGCCGAGATAACCGGCCAGCCCGACCCGCGACCCGCGCAACGCCGCGAGGGCCGGCAGCACATGCAACAGCAACACCGCGCCGCTGACCTCGGCGACCTTGCGGGGCGTGTTCACCCATTCGCAGAGCCATTTCGTGTGGCCGTCGACGAGTTCGCGCGCCCCGGAGTACATCCGGCAGGCGGCCAACCCGGTACCGTCCACCGCTGCCGCCTTGCCGCCGCTGCCCAGCACCGCGAACAACATTCCGCCGTCGTCGAGCACCGCCTGCTTGACCGCGGCGTGCCCGCCCGCGGCCCGGTAGGCATCCGCGTCGAACACCAGGAACTGCCCGTTGGCCACCACCGTCGGGGGCAGCCCGGTCTCCGGGTCGATGTCCGAGGACATCGTCGCCATCAGCGTCCAGTTGACCAGCGGCTGGTAGATCCGCTCCGCCGCCGATCCCATGACCTGTCGCGGGAACGGGGAGAGCAACCCAAGTTTGGCCTCGCGCAGTTGGGTGACCGAGGCGGCCATGGCGTGCGGCGCGAACTCCACGTCGGCGTCGACGAACACCAGCACGGACCCGGTGGCGGTCTCGGCCAACTGCATACAGGCATGCGGCTTGCCCTTCCAGCCCGCGGCCAGCGGACGACCGTGCAGCACCCGCAGCCGCGGGTCGCCGTTGGCCAGCTTCGTCACCAACTCCCCGGTGCCGTCGTCGGAGTTGTCGTCCAGCACGAGGATCTCCAGGTCCGCCACCCCGGTCTGCGCCAACAACGACAGCACCGTCGGCGCGATCCGGTGCGCCTCGTTGCGCGCCGGCAGCAGCACCGACACGCGTTCAGTGACGACCGGCGGATGTTCGCGGGGCCGCTGCGCGCGACCGGCGTTGCGGAACACCTTGACCGCCTCGGCGATGGCCAGCGCCGAACCCAGGGCGACGGGCAGCACGGCCGCGCGGATCCTCACCGCGGCACCGTACTCGACGGATGGGCACACTGGTGGCGTGACCACCGATGCCCGCGCCCGGTATGCCACCGACCTCGCGGCGGGCGTCGCCCGGTTCTTCGAGCCGCCGCGGCGGACCTGTCCGTGGTGTGCCTCGCCCCACCTGAGTGGGCGCATGCGGACCCCTGACCTGATTCAGGGCAAGCCCGGCGTGTTCCGGCTGTCGCGCTGCCGGACCTGTCGGCACGTGTTCCAGAACCCGCGGCTGAGCTTGGAGGGGCTGGACTTCTACTACCGCGACTTCTACGACGGCCTCGGCCAGTCGGTGATGGAGCCGGTGTTCGACGGCGGCACCGCGGTCAACCACGCCCGGGCCCGCGACGTGCTGGCGGTGACCACACCACAAAGGTGGCTGGACGTGGGCACCGGCTACGGCTACTTCGCCAAGCACAGCCGGGAGTTGCTGCCGGACACCGTCTTCGAGGGCCTGGACCTGGGCAGCGGGGTCGAACTGGGCGAACAGCGCGGCTGGTTGGACCGCGGCCACCGCGCCCTGTTCCTCGACGTGCTCGACTCATTTGCCGGCCGCTTCGACGTGCTGAGCATGCATCACTATCTTGAGCACACCCGAGATCCGCGGGCCGAGCTGGACGGTGCGGCCCGAGTACTCAAGCCCGGCGATCATCTGCTGATCGAGATGCCCGACCCGGACTACAACCTCGCCCCTGCCTTCGGCCGCTGGTGGTTCCCGCTGCTGCAGCCGCAGCACCAACACATGATTCCGCTGCCCAACCTGCTGGGCGCGCTGGCCGAACGCGGCTTCACCCCGCTGCGTATCACCCGCGGCGCCGCGCACATCGGCATCGACGCCACCTGGGCGCTGGTGCAGTTCTTCGCGGTCATTGCCCGCGACCCGAGCCTGCCGTGGCTCACCGAACCGGAGACGCCGGCCCGACGCCGCCGTCACGAGTTCGTCTGGCAGCGCCTGGCGCCCAAGGGTTTCGCCGCCATGCACAGGGTGGACGCCGCGCTGACGGCGATCGCCCGGATCACCGACAACGCGAACACCTACCGCGTGCTCGCCCGCCGCACGGGTTAGTTCGCCGGCCGCCAGGCCGCGGGGTCCGCCGCGGTCTGTTCGCCCGACGCGAGGTCCTTGACCTCGTGCGGCTTGCCGTCCTCGAACGGCGGGAACCACACGTACGGGATCAACTTGCGGGAGGCGTAGCGGATCTGGTTCCCGATCTTCGCGGCCTCGTGGTAGGTCTCCACTCGCAGGCCACGGGCGCGCAACGCCGCCGCGGTGGCCAGCGCCGCGGGTCGCCGGTCGGCGGAGGGCACCACCACCAGCACCTGGGTGGGCGACTTCGGCCCGTCGGTGAACGCACCCTCGGCGACGAACTTCGCGAACAGCCGGGACAGCCCGATGGACATGCCCACGCCGGGCAGGTCGCGGCGGATGAACTCCCCGGCGAGGTTGTCGTAGCGGCCGCCGGAGCAGATGCTGCCGAAGCCGGGGGCGTCGGTGAGCGTGCCCTCGTAGACGGTGCCGGTGTAGTAGTCCAGGCCACGCGCGATGGACAGGTCCGCGACGATGGTGCCCGCGGGCAGGTCGGCGAGCTCGCCGAGCACGTAGGCCAGCTCGGTCAACCCCTCGTCCAGCAGGGCGCCCGCGGAACCCAACCCGGCCACCGTGTCCACCACCGAGGCGTCCGTGCCACGCACCTGCGCCAACGCCAGGCAGGCATCGATCTGAGCTTGCGTCAGGTCAAGCTCGGTGGCGAGCAGCTTGCCGACCGCGTCCGGCCCGATCTTGGCCAGCTTGTCGGCGATGCGGATGACGCCGAGCGGGTCGGCGATGCCCAGCCCGGTGTAGAAGCCCTGCAGCACCTTGCGGTTGTTGATGCCGATGCTGAACCCGCCCACCTCCAGCTCGCTGAGCACCTCGGCCACGATGCGCGGCAGCTCGGCGTCGAAGGTCAGGGGCACGGAGTCGACGTTGATCACGTCGATGTCGCACTGGGTGAACTCGCGGAACCGGCCCTCCTGCGGCCGCTCACCGCGCCACACCCGCTGCATCTGGTAGCGCTTGAACGGGAACACCAGCTCGTTGAAGTGCTGGGCCACGTAGCGGGCCAGCGGCACGGTGAGGTCGAAGTGCAGCGCCAACCGCGCGTCGGCGTCGCCGGACTCGGCCTGCAGCCGGGACAGCGTGTAGACCTCCTGGGAGGTCTCCCCCTTGGCCAGCAGCACTTCCAGCGCCTCGACCGACGGGGTCTCCAGCGAGCAGAACCCGTAGCGCTCGTAGGTGGCGCGGATGCGGTCCAACCAGGACTGCTCGACCCGGCGCACCTCCGGCAACCACTCCGGGAACCCGCTGATTGGAGCAGGTCGGACGACGCGATCGCTGGCCAAGACTGCTCCTTCGGGCGGACGGCACTCCAGTCTAGGAAGGTCTCACTCCCAGAGAGCGCCGACCGGCAGTGGTCGCCAATGCTGGTTTCGTCGCGGTGTTCGTGACGGGTCGATCCATGGTGGTGGGATCACTTGTGGGTGTCCGTCTGCGCCGAGTTCGGCTTCCCAGTCGTGGTGGTGGATCGTGTCGTGGTGGTGGTCGCAGAGCAATACCAGGTTGTCCAGGTCCGTGGGACCCCCCTCTTCCCATGGGATGAGGTGGTGCGCTTGGCACCAGGCCGCTGGGCGGTCGCAGCCGGGGAAGATGCAGCCGGTGTCGCGGATGACCAGGGCCGACCACTGGCCCGGGGTGACGGTGCGCCGGGTGCGCCCGACGGCGAGGGGGACGCCATTGCCGTCGATGCGCACCGGGGTGATCTTCGCGTCGCAGGCGATGCGTTTGATCGCCGCCGCGGTCAGATCCTCACCGGAACCGGTGAGGCCGAGGCCGCGGCTGGTGCGCAGGTTCTCCTCGGTGATGACCACCAGCAGATGGGCGCGGTTGCCGCGCTGCCGGGGCAGCTGGTCACCGCGTAACGCGAGACCGACCAGGTCGCTGATGGCATCGGCGCGGCGCTGGGAGGGTAGCCGCGGGTCCGCCTCACCGTTCTGGGCGGG